>JAIEPX010000011.1 GCA_019748175.1 Gammaproteobacteria bacterium | reverse complement strand
ACACTGGCTAATAAGCTGGCACGATGAGTACCAAAATGATCCATAGCCCCCGATTGGATTAACGCTTCAATCACACGCCTATTCACTTTTCGTGTATCGACCCGCTGGCAAAATTCAAATAAATCTTTAAAGGATCCTTGACGTCGCGCTTCAATAATATTTTCAATGGCAGCTTCACCTACACCTTTGAGTGCACCCAATCCATAAACAATATGTGGTTTATTATTTGGCGTATTAGAAGATGCTGCGGCATCGTAATTAACAGTAAATTTATACTGACTCACATTGATATCTGGCGACTCAACAATTAAACCATTTTCTTCAGCATCTAAAATGAAATTTACCACCTTATCAGTGTTATCCATATCAGAAGAAAGCACAGCCGCCATAAATTCTGCAGGATAAAAAGCTTTTAACCAAGCCGTCTGATAAGACAATAAAGCATAGGTCGCCGAGTGCGATTTATTAAATCCGTAGCCTGCAAACTTTTCCATCAAATCAAAAATTTGATTCGCGCGATCTTCAGGAACACCGCGTTCTTTTGAGCCCGTCACAAAAATTTCACGTTGTTCAGCCATTTCTTCGAGTTTTTTCTTACCCATCGCACGGCGTAATAAATCAGCAGCACCGAGCGTATATCCCGCAAGTACTTGGGCAATTTGCATCACTTGCTCTTGATATAAAATAACGCCGTATGTGGATTTTAAAATAGGTCCTACATCGGGATGAAGATACTCTACTTTTGCTCTTCCGTGTTTTCGATCGATAAAATCATCCACCATTCCCGATTGCAAAGGTCCTGGTCTAAATAACGCAACCAAAGCGATAATTTCATCAAAGGCATCGGGTTTTAAGCGCTTAATTAAATCCTTCATACCTCGTGATTCAAGCTGAAATACCGCCGTTGTGTTGCACGCTTGTAATAATTTAAACACTTTAGGATCATTTAAAGGGATTGATAAAATTTCAATAGGTAATTCACATTGGGTTTTTCGATGCGCATTAATCGTTTGAAGTGCCCAATCAATAATGGTTAATGTTCTCAAACCCAAAAAGTCAAATTTTACAAGTCCAACCGCTTCTACATCATCTTTATCAAATTGCGTAACTAAATTTTCTCCACCAGATTCACAATAAAGCGGTGTGAAATCGGTCAATTTTGAGGGTGCAATAACCACACCTCCCGCATGTTTTCCTGCGTTTCGAGATATTCCTTCTAATTTTAGCCCAAGATCGATCAAGGTTTTGACTTCTTCTTCCTCATAATATCGATTCAATAATGCTTCATCTTGTTTGAGCGCTTTTTCTAGTGTCATTCCCAATTCAAAAGGAATTAATTTTGCAATTTTATCGACAAAACCGTAAGGATGTGCCAATACACGACCCACATCACGTACTACAGCTTTCGCAGCCATAGATCCGTAGGTGATAATTTGCGCCACACTTTCTCGACCATATTTATCTGCCACATACTCAATCACGCGATCGCGCCCTTCCATGCAAAAATCAATATCAAAATCCGGCATTGAAACTCGTTCTGGATTTAAAAAGCGTTCAAACAGTAAATCGAACTCCATAGGATCAAGATCGGTAATATCTAACGCATACGCTACCAATGATCCCGATCCTGAACCACGCCCAGGCCCCACAGGTATATTATTTTGTTTAGCCCAACGAATAAAATCGGCCACAATTAAAAAATAGCCTTCAAATCCCATCGAAGTAATGACATCAAGTTCGAGCGCTAATCGTTCATTGTAAATGTTTTTTTTCTCAGCGAAATTATCAGGCGATGACACAGATAATTTTTGTAATCTTTTTTCGAGACCCTGATATGCTTCTTGTCTAAAAAATTCATCCATAGTCATACCAGAAGGGACTGGAAAAGTGGGCAAATAATTTTTGCCTAAGGTTAATGGCAACGTGCATCTTTTTGCGATTTCGATCGTATTTTGTAGTGCTTCTGGAATGTCAGAAAAAAGCTCATACATCTCAGCAGGTGTTCGTAGATATTGTTTTTCACTATAGAGTTTTGGCCGAGATGGATCTTCCAGAGTATGTCCACTATTGATACACACACGCGCTTCATGAGCTTCAAATTCATCCGATTCTAAAAATCGCACATCATTAGTAGCGACGACTGGTAAATTTAATTCTTCGGCTAATCGCAACGTGAGTTGTACCGTTTTTTCATCATCGTTTCGCCCTGTGCGCATTAATTCAAGATAAAATCGACCAGGAAATAACGAAGACCATTCACTAGCCAACTCTTGAGCTAATGCAGAATTTTCCGACAACAACGCTTGTCCGATCTCACCAAATTTTCCTGCCGATAACGCTATCAGTCCGTCTGTGGCTCCATCAAACCATTCTCGTTCGATGATCGGTAAACCAGTAGATTGCCCTTCTAAATATGCGCGTGACACTAAGCGAGTGAGATTGCCGTAGCCCATTTTATTTTGGCACAACAGCACTAATCGGGACGGCGCCGAGGGTGAGCCAGGATTAGCGATTAAAACATCGGCGCCAATAATAGGTTTAACGCCCGCTGCTACGGCTGCTTTATAAAATTTTACCATGCCAAATAAATTACAATGATCAGTAATGGCTACTGCTGTCATGCCCGCCGCTTTGGTTGCGGAAACCAGCGGTTTTATGCGCACAATGCCATCAACGAGTGAATACTCGGTATGCAAATGTAAGTGGACGAAGTCTTCGGACATCACGTTTTTCTCTGCAGTATCTTGCTGGTGTGATGGATAGTATATCTAAAAGGAAGGGGTCAAGTCATCGTATATTAAGACTTACCCTACTTTCTCAAAAAACTTTTTTACTGGTCCAAAACTTCTACGGTGCACCTCACTAGGCCCCAACTCTGCCAAAGCCGCTAAATGCACCTTAGTTCCATACCCCTTATGCTGCGCAAAGCCATAGCCTGGATACAGAGCGTCTAATGTGATCATCTCTCGATCTCGTGTGACCTTTGCGATTACAGAAGCTGCACTTATCAGAGGCTCCAGGTCATCACCCCCGATAATGGTTTCAACGACACAGGATAATTTCGGCGCTTGATTTCCATCCACCAGGGCAAGTTCAGTATCTACCCCAAGACCCTCCACCGCTCTTTTCATCGCCAGAAACGTGGCTTGAAGAATATTGATCTCATCAATCTCTGCGACTTCAGCCCGGCCTACAGCCCAAGCAACTGCCCCCGCAGTAATTTCTTGATACAGCCTCTCACGTGCCGACTCAGACATTAGCTTAGAATCCTTCAGGCCTTTTAGGGTACGCACGTCTGGCATAATAACCGCTGCGGCCACCACAGGCCCTGCCAGTGGACCTCGCCCGGCTTCATCGATGCCAGCCATTCTTTGATGATAGATCCTTTTTTCCATTAGTAATCCTATATTTAGATCAGCTACATTTGCTTAAGCATATAGAACTAGGGGTTATTAAACAAACTGCCAGGTCTAATCTGTGGAAATATTTGTTTGAATTTGCATTTATCATTGGCGTTAAAGTATTGTATACAGCCCCCATTGGTTGGTACTGAGACCGATTTAACTGACCACGTATCAAGGACACCTGCGGCAATAGACTTCAATACTGTTACTACATCTACTGCATCAATTTGTAGTTCATATTTATGTTCGATTCTTTTAGATTTATGGCCATTTTTATCTTCCTGTTCATCATTAATTCCTAAACAATTTGGCGTAACACTGTTATTTAAATCTGCATAGTAATCACCTTGTGAAATTGATGGAATTTTCCATTGGCCGACAATTGGATTTTTTGATAAACCAATAACCTCAACACCTTTAGTAAAATCTATGCATGATAAATGATTCATTATCCTATTATGTTCATAGCCGTTTTTATTATAAAAATCGTATGCTTTACGCTGATTTATATCTGATGGTGGAAGTATAAAGTTAGGATTAATAAACTTTGAAACTGCAGCCCATACTTCATGTAATACTGTTCCATACTCGTATAAAAGAGAATCAGTTGATTCAAAATCCAATGATTTTGCAGCAAGTAAGCCGACATTTAATTTACCGCTGTTATTAGATAATTCATCTTTTTTATCGCTTATTTCCTTAATTCCCAATAACATATCCCTCGAATTAACAATAGGTGAATAGCTAAGATACTTTGCCATTTTTTCATTTGCGCTTAGGGCTTGTTCAATTAATTCATTAATCCCGTAATCCTCTTCAGGCATAGGAATTTTCGACATTTGTATCCTCAATACATGTAAAAAAACATGATGATAATTTTACTGGCTAAGCTGCCTCATCAAATCGATCCACGTCTATTTCATCTGAATGCTGACGAATCTGCCACACATCATACTGCGCCTGAAGATTAATCCACATCTCGATACTATTTCCAAAGAATTTAGACAAACGTAACGCCATCTCAGGACTAATACCAGACTTGCCATTCAACAAACGTGACAGTGTAGTACGCGTCACGCCAATTCGGATAGCGGCTTCCGTAATCGTTAGATCAGTATTGTCAATCAACGCATCCTTCACTATTAACCCAGGATGTAAAGGTTTATGCATCACCATATGTATCTCCTCCTAATCAGTGGTAATCCAAATAATCAATCAATTGAGCATTACCACCTTCAAATTTATATATCACTCGCCAATTACCATTTACAGTCACAGAAAAGTAATCATGCAACTTCCCCTTAAGCTTATGAAAACGCATGCCAGGCAAATCCATATCTTCAGCTCTAACCGCAGCATCCAAGCGTTGTAGAATTATTTTCAGCCTTAATTCATGCTTGGCTTGAATGCCTGACGTACTGCCAGTTTCATAGAACCTCTTGAGCCCTTTATGTTTCCATGACTTAATCATACTGTATAGTGTAGCGTAACACGTAACGTTTGTCAAGCTATACTAGAAGAGCACGGAGAGTAAACTACCCTTGCAGAGCCATACAAAACTTGAGATTATTGAGCAATCAAAGGTATCCGCTTAAGCAAAGCGCAACCTCACTGAACATTAAAGGTTATCAAGATGAAAAAATGTCGTGTTGCTGTAATCGGAGTGGGTTATTTAGGTCAATTCCACGCAGAAAAATTCGCCCACTCACCTCTTGCTGAATTAGTAGCAGTTTGTGATACCCATGCAGAACGCGTAAAACCCATTGCTGAAAAATATAGCGTAAGAGCAACAACCGATTACAAAGAATTGATGAATCAAGTCGATGCCGTTAGCATCGTCGTTCCTACCGCGCAACATCATTCCATTTGTAAAGATTTTTTAATGGCTCAAAAACATGTGCTCTTAGAAAAACCCATGACTAAAACAATCGAACAAGCGAATGATTTAATTCAATGCGCACAAGAACAGCAATGCATTCTTCAAATTGGTCATTTAGAACGTTTCAATCCCGTTGTACGCGAAATGAACTCCATTGTTGAAAATCCGCGTTACATCCAATGCACTCGTATTTCACCTTTTAAACCACGCGTCACGGATATTAATGTCATTCATGATGTGATGATTCACGACATCGAGCTGGTTTTACATTGGGTAAAATCGCCCATAAAATCCATTACTGCTTCTGGAAAAAAAGTACTCACAGAACGCATTGATTTTGCTAATGCACGAATCGAATTTCAAAATGGTTGTATTGCAAATCTTACTGCAAGCCGAGTCAGCGCAAAATCTCAACGCGAAATAAAACTCTTTCAAAAAAATCTTTATCTCGAAGCCGATTTACAAAATAAAAAATTGTTTACTCATCAACCACAGCTCGCAAATTCTCAAGAAATAACCATGCAAGAACAATCATTTGAAATCGGAGATGCTTTACGCGATGAATGCGATGCATTTCTTACCAGCATTATTAGTAAGTCCCCTCCTGTCGTATCGGCTGAAGCAGGTCGCGCAGCATTAAGTACCGCACTAGATATTACGCGGATTATTGCCGATCAACTGGCTCAGGAACAACTAGGCACTCAAGCTGATGCTCTCTGGGTTCAAAATGCATAAAACTGATCTACTCATTATTGCCGGTGAACCTTCAGGGGATATGCATGCGGCGAAATTAGTGCATGAACTGCTCCATTCGCAACCTGACCTACGCATCAGTGCCATGGGCGGTGAACAATTAGAAGCTGCGGGTGCAAAAATTATCGTTGATTGCAAAGAATTAGCCGTAGTCGGAGCCATCGAAGTGCTTAAAGTGTGGCGACAAATACGTAACGCATTTCAGCAAATGAAAAAAATTATTCTTGAACAAAAACCTAAAATTGTCATTTTGGTCGATTATCCTGGTTTTAATCTGCGTATGGCAAAGTTTGCAAAACAACATGATTGTCAGGTTATTTATTACATTAGCCCTCAAGTATGGGCCTGGAATCAACGTCGAGTCCATAAATTAAAACGGTGGGTCGATGTCATGGCCGTGATATTTCCCTTTGAAGTGAATTTTTTTCAGAAGTTTAATGTCAACGCGCAATTTGTGGGTCACCCCTTAGCGGAAAAACCTTTATGCGCTCTTTCACCAACCGAAGCAAAAAAACAATTGAATCTATCTCTCGAAAATCCTGTTATAGCGTTAATTCCCGGCAGTAGACAATCAGAAGTTCACAGTTTATTACCTGCCCTTCTCGATGCAGCTACTCTGCTATACTCTAAAAATTCGTCACTAGAATTTATTCTACCTCAAGCAAGTAACATCGATTCAAATTGGCTGAATGAACAACTGGCGACTTGTTCCACACCCATTAAAGTCACCACAGAAAATCGATATACCACGATGCAAGCCTGTGATATTGCTATCGCTGCAAGCGGAACTGTCACACTAGAATTAGCTCTGCTCGAAAAGCCGATGATTATTATTTACAAAACCAATCCCATCACTTTTTGGCTTGGAAAAAAAGTAATCAAACTCAAATTTTTAGGTTTACCCAATATCATTGCGGAAAAATCCATTGTACCTGAACTGTTGCAATCAGAAATGACTGCAGAAAATATCGCTAGACATACCCAAGAGCTTTTATCCCATTCTTCAGTGTACGGAGCTCAAAAAAATGCATTATCTCAAATTCATCATCACTTAAAAGATGAAGACAATAAAACGTCATTGAGTAATCTTATTTTGAGTTTTTTGTAATGTTATGATGACCAAATCCAAAAATAACACTTGCTTTGAGATACGAAGCGTATTTCCTGTTCCGAAGCTAGCGTCATTCCGAGATCTTACTCGTTGACGCTAACCGTTATTTTTTCACAGCCTTCACACCGACCTCAGCTTTCACCGATGCTTCTTTTTTATCACTCCAACCTGTTACAGCATTTTTAAGTGTTACTATTCTGGCTCGAGAAATAACACCATATTTTTGCGGCTCTATACTCTTTAATCGCGCCAAATTTTCTGGATCTTTTTGTTCTAATTTTTTTAAAAAAGTGTCTAATGCTTTTTCATTGCCTTTTTCAGCTTTTTTTAAGGCTACGAGGGCAGGTAACAATACATTCAACTTAAATGTTATTGCCTGTTTTATCGATTTAAAAGGCTGATCTTTAGTCCCAGTTTTAGGTTGAGTATTAGTTGTAGGTTTTGATAAGACTGACGTTAGATCAATAGCATGATGTCTGTCTTGCTCACTTACAACAGAGGGTTTTATCTCTTCTAAACTCTTGATTAACTCGCCTACGCTAGGTCTTTCGTCAATAGTAGGTGCACGGCCTTTTCTCAAAATATCAGCAATCTCAGGGTTACAACCATCAAGCATAGTCTCTACTCTCTCATCAGCGTTCGCCATATGACGTGCTAATGTCGGAAAAGATATCCCACTCCACAATTGAGCCAACGTCGTAGCAGCTGCGTACACATCAGCGGCAGGGGTTGGATTAGTACCCCACATCATCCGCACTTCAGGCGCTAAATAGCCTTGTGTTCCCGCGCGTATAGCTGCATTATCTGGATTACTTTCTTTTGATTTATCAGCATACACAGACACATCGAAATCAAAGAGCCTGACTTTAACTGGACTCTTTGAGGTATCGACTATAATATTTTCTGGCTTAATATCTCTGTGGACTACACCACGATCTGAAATCTGTTTTATTTGTTGAAGTAGGCCAATTGATATTTCATATCGTTCTTGATCAGTCAGCTTACCTTCATTAATCAGATCTCTTAGGGTTTTGCCTTTAAGTCGTTTCATAACTGTTGCGCCTGATGTAAGAGAAGTTTGTACAGGTGCCTTTGATTTTACAGTCCCAGCTTCTCTCATCATTTTCCCTTCACGATCAAGTCTTTCTTGAAATTCCTCGGGTTTTTCCTTATTTTCTTGTCTAACAAATTTAACCGCACGCTTCGCATTTTCAGGACCATAAGTCTTCCCTTGTCTGTCCTCAAATCCACTACCGTCAGATTTTGGTCTCAATGTCTTGAGCACGGAACGAACTATACCCGATGCACCTGAACCTAAAGAACCTGAGTGTAGTACTTCATACCTAACACCCTGTTCCTTTCCTTCTTTGCGTTCTCTTTTAAGCAAATCATGACTTAATGAGAACTTCAGTTCTTTCCCGCCCTCTAATTTCACATTATATTCAACACCAGCCTTCCAAGATTTGAGATCAGGGTGTTGTTCAATATACTTTAGAATTATGGCTTGATCTTGGGTTGGAAACTTCTCTAGATCGATGTGTCTCACAGCTTCTTCGGATATTTGAGCCTCAACTACTGCTGGTTGGCCTGAAACTTCTGCTACTTTTATATCTTGGGTAGCAATCTTTGCTTCTTCAGGATGAGCAGATTCTTCAGCTGTAGCACTCACATCTTTTCTCGTCACTTCTATTTGCGGAATTGGTTCTGATTGAGATTCCCCTGCTTTAGCTTCAGCAATTTCCACAGCCTTAGCTTTCAAATTATTCAGGTTCTCATTCATTTTCTGAATTCTTTCATCGAATTTTGGAATTATAGAATTTGTATCATCTATAAAGTCGAATTCAGGATCTATTTTCTCCTTAAATTCTTTGAGTCGATTCAGCATTTCATCGATTTTAACCGCATCAGGCTTCTCAATATTAATTTTCAAAATAAACTTTTTATACTCTTCAAAGACATTATCAATATTCCTCTCTTTAAGGAATTGATCAAAATTAAATTCACTCTTTTCACCTTTATTCATGACTGGCACCTCCATACATACTCTACGATAAACTTAATGCTGTAATTCTCTCTTAGCTCTATACCAGTATCTGCCAAGTTATCAGCTCAGGTCGCTTCTTCCCCGCATATAATTATAGCCTATCTCCAGATGGTCAACCGGCGGTCACATATCACCTTTCATTCAAAATAGAAAGCAACTACCTTTATAATTATGATATATATGTCATATAAATACAGTATTATTATGAGCTATATATCATATATTAGTTGACATTTTATGCGGTATATGTCATAATTATAGCAAGTAATTATACTATGAAAGGAGAGTAAGCATGAATACCCGTAACTTAGAGCGAAAGCAGCTTTCTGAGAAACTTATTAAGATGAGCAAGGCAATTAACATGCCTAGGCCAATTAAAGGATGGATAAAAGCCATTCGCACAGCTTTAGAAATGACTAGCACCCAACTTGCTAAACGATTAGGTGTCGATCAATCACAGGTCATAAAGTTAGAACAAGCAGAGGCAAGCGATACAATAACCTTAAAATCGCTGAGAAAAGTAGCAAATGCGCTAGACTGTGAATTTGTATACGCACTTGTACCAAGAACTTCTCTAGAAGTAAAATTTGAGCAACAGATTGATTTAGTTGCCAAACGTCGTTTTTCATCACTTCAGCATAACATGGAATTAGAAAAACAAGGTCTCTCTGAGAAAAGCCAAAAAAGACAACTCAAGGAATTGCGTAACATAATGCTGAAAAATCCGCCCAAAAAGTTATGGGAGGAAAAAGGTCAAAAAAAACCTCTAAAAGTATCGCATACTGTAATGTTGAAAAAACCAACTAAATAGTAATGAGAATCGGAATTTATGGAATTAGAAACCCCAGAAGGAGCCACTCCCTTAGATTATGAAGAATTAATGGAGCTCAAACCTGCCCATATCACTAAACAGAGCGAGCTTAATGAATGGGAGGCAAATAATATTTTAAGTGCAATGATATGGCTTGAAAGCACAAGAGAAGACGTACTTTCAGAAAATTTTATCAAAAAACTGCATAAAAAAATGTTTGATAAAACCTGGAAATGGGCTGGGAAATTTCGTAAATCCAATAAAAATATTGGTGTGGATTGGGAGAAAATCGGTGTACGTTTATACGACTTACTCAAAGACACTCAGATACAAATTCAACATAAAAGTTATTCTAAAGTTGAAATTGCTGTACGATTTCATCACCGGCTTGTTTTTATTCATTGTTTTCCAAATGGTAACGGCCGTCATGCAAGACTTGCTTGCGATCAATTATTAGAGAAATTAGAAGAGGAAAAATTCACATGGGGATGGGGTGGTGTTACAGATGCTAATGAGATTCGCAAGCGACATATCCAAGCACTACAAGCTGCCGATAAGGGTGATTATGGCCCACTATTGCGATTTGTACGAAGCTAAATAAAGTGATTAAGCTGGTGCTCTAATACAAAATGATATGGTCGTAAATGATAGCTCTGCCAGATCAAGGGTGAAGGTGTCAGAGCTAAGATTAATCCATTTCTGAAGAGGTCAGATCAAGTGTGGCGTATTCTACTGTCTACCTAACACAGCATATCTGGCCCTTACCATTTACATTTTTTCATTTTTTTGCAAAGTGATCCGATCAATGGATGAAATTAATCTTCGATCAGACACCTTGGTTTTAAACAAACTCCGGCGCTTCGAATTCTCCACTGCGCAAAATTCCACGCGTTGATGAGTTAACAGAGTCAATCAACAGTTGCACTTCAGGAACATCAGCGACCATGAGTTCAAGCTCAGAAACGGCTTGATTAAGGCTGTAACCTTTTCTAAATAAAATATTATACGCTCTGCGCAAACCATTGATAGCATCCGCAGTAAATCCACGTCGTTTTAATCCAACAATATTTAATCCGCAAATTTTAGGCGGATCACCGGTGACAATTACATACGCTGGTATATCTTTTCGTACCATCGATGCAGTAATAAAACTGTGCGCACCAATACTGGTATATTGATGAACGCCTACAAATCCACCGATATAGGCATAATCGGCCACTTTAACATGACCAGCAAAACCTGTGTTGTTCACGAGAAATACGTGGTTTGCAATTTGACAATCATGAGCAATATGGACATATGCCATTATAAAATTATTGTTTCCAATTCGCGTAGTGCCGTCACCCGTTACTGTGCCTCGATTAATGGTACAAAATTCACGGATGACATTATTATCGCCAATCGTCAGCCACGTTTCTTGTCCTTTATATTGCACATCCTGTGGCGCTTCACCCAGTGAATTAAAATGAAAAATGCGATTATTTTTACCGATGCGCGTGTGACCTTTTATAACAACATGTGAACCAATTTCTGTGCCTTCACCAATTTCTACATCGGGTCCAATGAGAGTCCAAGGTCCTATTTTTACATCATCAGCAATTTTTGCTGTTGGATCAACTATTGCTCTTTCATCTATCACTTTAACGTACCTCTTGCGGTCATAATTTCTGCACTACACGCCAACTCGCCGTCAACAGTTGCCGTACCTTTAAATTTCCAAAGATCACGTCTCACTTTAAGAATTTCTACCTCAAGACGTAACTGATCTCCGGGCTCCACGATTTTTTTAAATCGCGCATCATCAACTCCAGCTAAAAAGAACCAGTTCTCGTTATTTGGAAGCTGATCCAGTGTTTTATAAATCAAAATCCCTGCTGCCTGTGCTAAAGCTTCTATTTGAAGAACCCCAGGCATAACAGGAGATTGGGGAAAATGACCTGTAAAATGAGGTTCATTAACACTCACATTTTTAATGGCAATAATCGATTGATTAGGTACACAGGTGAGTACTCTATCCACTAACAAAAAAGGATATCGGTGTGGCAAAGTTGACATAATGTCATTAATTGTGATCGTGCTCATCGCTTGCTTGCTCCAATTTTTTGACTCTATTAAATAATTGATCCAATTGTCGTGTTCGAATAACTTGACGGTGCCATTGTAAACGTGGCTGCACAGGACAACCAGAAGAATAAATACCCGGCTCTGTAATTGATTGAGATACTTGAGCACCGCCTGTTAAAATAACTTGATCCGTAATTTCCACATGGTCTGCAATCGCACTGGCCCCACCAATCATGCAATGTTTACCAATTTTTGAACTACCGGCGATTCCTACACAACCTGCAATTGCAGTGTGTGTACCAATCACAACATTATGCCCAATCTGAATCTGATTATCACATTTGACACCATCTTCTAAAATCGTGTCATCCATCGCACCACGGTCTATGGTTGTATTCGCGCCTATTTCTACGTCATTTCCTAACGCTACCCCACCCAACTGGGGAATTTTTATCCAGCGCCCTTGATGATTGACTAATCCAAAACCATCCGCGCCAATTACGACACCACTATGAATTGTAACGCGATCTTTCGCTTTTACGTTAGAATATAAAGTCACATTAGGTGCTAAATGACAATACTCACCTAAACTAGAATCATCACCAATCACACTACCGTGTCCAATTCGCGTTTTTGCTCCAATTTTAACACGTTCACCAATCACGCAATGTGCACCAATACTCGCACTAGGATCAATTATGGCTGTTTCAGCTACAACTGCTGACGAATGAATTCCGGGTTTAAAATCAGAGGTTTTTACAAAAAGTGCAGCCAATTGAGCATGCGTTAAATTTGGATTATCAACAACTAGCGCATTTCCAGAATAATCCGATAAAAATTCTTTTGAAAGCACAATGGCTGAAGCCTGACTACTCGCTAGAAGTGTTTTATACGCAGGTGATAATAAAAAGGTAACTTCACCTTGCGCGGCTCGATACAGAGGAGCTATTCCTGATATTACAACGGAGCCATCACCCACTAAACGGGCATTCAGTTTTTCCGCTAATTCTGCCAGTGTAAACATTTTATCTCCAAGAAGAGTTAAGGGGTCAGACCTAAGTTTGATGTATTCTCACCGAACCCATCAAACTTAGATCTGACCCCTTGCGACCCAGAGGAATTAACTATCCAATTTCTTCATTACTTTACTGGTGATATCTAAATTATCATCCATATAAATCGCAGCTTCTTTAGCAATCACGATAGTATACTTTTCTTCTGCAGCAATTTTCTTAACTACATTTTGAATATTACCAATCATTGATTGAAGCGCTTCATTTTGTGCTGTCATCGCTTCTTGCTGCAATGTGCCTTGCTTTTGTTGCAATGCTTGCTGTTCATCGATAATTTTCTTTTGAAGTTTCTCTTTATCAGCCTTACTCATAACAGCTTCATCGCGTTTCATTTTTTCAATATCAGATTTAAAAGCGTCTGCCAATTTTTGGAGCTCAGCTTTTTTAGGATTAAAACGTTTTTCTAAATCAGCGCGCAATTTATCAGCTGGCTTTGATTTAGTCATAATTTGTTGCATATCGACTGTTGCAATACGAACATCAGCTGCTTGTGCAACACTGATTCCAGCCATTAACAAAGAGGCTGCTAAAGTTACAATTACTCTTTTCATCAAATTTTCCTCACACTAAAGTTAATAAACACCCAAAAAACTACAAACTGGTACCCACTGAAAATTGGAAAATACGTGGACGATTAAAATCACCCGTTACTTTGTTCAGAGGATAACCCACACTAAAACGCAAAGGGCCAAACGGAGACAACCACTCAAGATGAACACCCGCACTATAATGTAAGCGGCTTGGATCAAATTGAAAATCACGCTCTGCCAACACTTTCTGTGGATTGTCACAGTCTACACGTTTTAGATGAAAATGAGAATCGAACACGTTGCCCGCATCGAAGTATAGTAATGTGCGAATATGTTCACCAAACCATTCGGGCATAATCAACTCTAAACTACCCGTAGTTAATATGTTACCACCTATAGTCTCATGATTAACGTCTATTGGGCCTAGGCTATTATCATCGAATGAACGTACCGTATCCATCCCTCCCGCATAATAATTCAAGAAAAACGGTAAGGTTGAGGTCGATCCAAACCCATCACCATAACCTAATCTTGCTTTGGCATTAAATACAAAATGTGCCGGTAACGGGTGGTAATAAGAGGCATCGTAATTCACTTTATAGTACTGCAAGCTATCTTTAGCCACTGGCACACCCAAATTCAATTTCAGAGAATGTCTGAAACCTTCTGTTGGGAAAATAGCCCTATCATACGAACTATGGCTCCAACCCATACTCAACGTAAATTGGTCAAAAATATTACCTTTTTCATGAACAAATTTTTCGTAGACCGTCTGATTTTCTTTACATTTTCCATGATCAACCATTAAATCAATATTGCTATAACCCAAGCCAAATGAGAAATGATTATATTCAGAAATTGGTACACTGAAATTAACGGATCCGCCGTAACTATCCATGCGATAGTTACTAATACCCACATGCCCAGGCGTCGTTTTTTGATAATACGCTGTAAATCCAGCACCTATTCCCGAAATCGTCAAATACGGTTTATAAATATCAAAACTATAATTTTGAGAAGCATCATTTTTCTCAAAACCTAACATCACACTATTGCCTGTTCCCATGAAATTTTTATGCTTAATATTCGCACCGTATACAAAACCCACCGCATCAGAATAACCTATTTGCGCATTTGCAGAAGCAGCAGGCGCTTCAGTCACTTTATAACTCACATCCACTAAATTGGATGAGCCTGGAACTGGTTTTGTATCAACATCCACTTTTTCGAGATAACCCAAATTCGCTAATCGGCGCTTACCTTCTTTCACATTCGCTTGTGAATAAAGACTACTCTCAAATTGACGTAATTCTCGACGAATCACTTCATCTTTGGTACTGGTATTACCGTCAAAAGTCACATTTCGAACATAGACGCGTTGTCCAGGAACAATATCAAGATTAACAGAAACTTCGTGCGTTTTTTCATTAACATCAGGCTGAATATTCACTTTTGCAAAGGCAAAACCTTTATCAGCAAAATAATCTACAATTCTTTTTTGAGAGTCTATTAATTCTTTTCGAGAAAATGGCTTGCCTACATCCATTTTGATTAATTGACGTAACTGTGGAATTTCACTCGTTAACTTTGTTGAAATAGAATATGTCTTTAAAATAAAAGGCTTGCCTTCTTTAACATTGATGGTGATAAACACATCACGTTTGTCGGGTGTAATCGTAACTTGCGTTGAGGTAATTTGAAATTCTAAATACCCTCTATCCATATAATAGGATCGAAGACTTTCTAAATCGGCTGCTAATTTATCTGCAGCATAACGATCGTTGTGTGAAATAAAAGAAAATAATGAGGTTGTAGATAATTGAAAATCTTTTAGCAACGATTTGCTTGAAAAAGTTTGATTTCCCACAACTCGAATGTCTTTAATTTTTGAAACTTGGCCTTCAAAAATAGAAATGTTAATATCGACACGATTATCCTGTAGGCGCGTGATTTTTGTATGCACTTTGGCATTATAACGACCCAAATTAAAATATTGACCTTCCAACGAGTGTTGGATGTTGGTGAAAACTGATTTATCGTATGTGCGTCCTTCACCGATGCCATTTTCTTTGAGCACCTTCATCAAATCTTCTGTTTTGATTTCATGATTTCCGGTGATATTCAAGCGACTAATCACAGACCGCTCTACAACGCGAATTATCAATGTTGTGTTACTGCGCGCTAAACTAATATCTTCAAAAAATCCCGTCTTGTAAAGATCTTCAACAAGCTTACGAGTATCTCGCGGATCAACCTCTTTGCCTTCTTTGATTGTGAGATAATTCCGAACTGTTTCAGGCCGAACACGCTGTAACCCTTCAAACCGAATATGGTTAACCGTGAATGCCGAAACTGATGCCGACGAGGAACACAGCGCTGCGGCTAAAAGTGTTTTCATCAAATGCTTGGAGGTTAGCTTCATTTTCCTTTACCTTTTCTTTATTCCAGTATCAATTGCGAAACTCTCTTGATCCCGCTGCAGCAGTATACACGATGCACTGTGAGGGTCAATTGCTCCCCTTCTCGATGGTGAATGCGTCACGTCTTGCGACGAACGAGAACGAGGGCCTCGCGTCTTGGCTGTCGCAAAACAATATTAATTTCTAATCAAACAAAGATCATGGTAGATTCAAAATTATGAATCTGACGTCTAACAATATCTCTAGTAAGACGATCAGCAAGCAGCAAATCAAGGGGCACTGGCAGTTATACTTTTAAGTATCCAGATGAAACTTGTGAAAAAATCGGTGGAGAATCGGGCCAAAAATTAAACCCATGATTAAGATAAAGGCTAAACCGCTGAACAGCGCGTAACAGCCTGCGAAAATTTTGCCTGCTTCGTAATTTAACTGGCCTAATGGACCCATACCAGAGAGAATCATCGATGCGTTGGTGAAGGCGTCTATCCAAGTCATTTTTTCAAAAACATGATAACCCAACATGCCGACATACAGCGCAATAGCTATCGCAACTAAGCCACTCAGGATTCCTCGAGCTAACCGCGCGAGATAAATCGGCACTGGCGCTAACGGTTCGTGTTTCTTTTCCATGGCATTAAACTCCAAGTTGATTAATCTAAATCGACATCGTGTCGCGTATTGACCATAGCACATCTTGTTTTCAGCGTCGCGTCTTGAGTTGTTAGAGGTTTTTAAAAATCGATACTAATTTCTAATTAAATGAGGGTTTTGGCCGATTCAAAATTAGAAATTTTCCGTCTAACATGATCACGAGTAAGACGATCGATCATCAGCAAATCAGGGACACTGCTAATCGAAGCGGATGATGGCAGAACGGTCAATGCATCCTCGATTAGTTTTGGAATCGCGAGAAATGGTATATTGCCTTCTAAAAATGTGGACACTGCAACTTCGTTTGCGGCATTTAAAATTGCAGGCGCCGCCCCGCCCTTTTTAATCGCTTCAAAAGCAAATCGTAAACACGGAAATAGCTGCAAATCAGGGGTAGAAAATGTGAGTTGCCCTATTTTGCTCAAATCCAGTTTTTTAACATTCGTGGTAATTCTTTCTGGCCAACTTAGTGCACACGCTATGGGTGTTCGCATATCAGGCATACCCAATTGACTTACTTGTGAACCGTCCGCATATTCCACCAGGGAATGAATGATACTTTGAGGATGAATTAACACATCAATTTTTGAACAAGGCATGTGAAACAACCAATGAGCTTCAATAATTTCCAATCCTTTATTCATCATCGTGGCTGAATCCACGGAAATCTTAGGCCCCATATTCCAATTCGGATGAGCAATGGCTTGGGCTGGCGTAACTTGTTGGAGTTGATCGACTGAATATTCTCTAAACGGACCACCAGAAGCAGTCAAAATCAATTTTTCAACGCCTTGAGGAGTGGTTCCTGTACGATATCCAGGCGGCATAGACTGAAACAAGGCACTGTGCTCACTATCCACAGGAATTAAGGTAGCGTTCCCCTCTTCCACCGCTTGCATAAACAATTGCCCTGCCATCACGAGCGTTTCTTTATTCGCCAAACAGAGCCGTTTACCGGCTCGTGCGGCTGCAATGGTAGGTACCAATCCCGCAGCGCCGACAACTGCGGCCACAACACAATCTACCCCAGGATGCTCACTGACCCGTACCAGCCCTTCTTCGCCCCCAAGCACTTCTGTAGGAAGACCAGCAGCACGAACTTTACTGTGCAATTGTTCAGCAGCTGCACTATCTGCCATTACGGCAAAGCTGGGCTCCCAATCAAGGCATATTTTGAATAGCCCTTCAACATCTGAATTCGCACAAACGGCAAAAAGTTGATATTTATCAATATGGTTAGCGATGATATCTAAGGTGCTTTTTCCTATAGATCCAGTTGCGCCCAATAATGTGATTTTTTGCATTCGTTAGCTACTCAAACAAAAAGGCCAGTTTACCACAAATCAACACTAATCCCAGGGGGAACTACAACAACATCAAGAGTGAAAATATACTATAATCAAAGATATGAGGTGAATGGTATGCGTGTTAGAGCCAATACTGTTGCGTTTCCGGAGACACTCAAGGCGGGTAAAGCTTTACCTGAGGTGCTAGAATCGCGTCAAGAATTAATCAATGCGGTTAAGAAGACAGAGATTTATGGTAGCAAGCGAGGATTTTCATCAAAAAATCCATTATCTGACCAATTGCACAAATTGGTCAGTCTCGCAGAAAACCGATCACAATTATATGGCAAAGATCTGGATGCTACAGCCGCTAATCTCATCGAACATATGGCTCTTTTAGAATCGATAGGTAATACTTTAAATCCCACAACCGGGATGTATACAGCCAGAGGTGAGCAGACTTTAAAAAGCGAACCATCAAAAAATACCCCCACCAGCATTAACCCTGAAGATCGTGCAATATTGATAAAGTTTTTAACGAGCGAAGCTAATCTCTGCTCGCGAGAAATTGATAGAATAGAGCCTGCATTCAATGCTAGGGAAAAATCTTTCTCGAATTATGCCTCATACAAAGCGGGAATAGCTGGAATTGCAAATCAAGTAAAAACATTTGATGGAAATAAACCTGAAGTGTATCTTAAAGTAGAATATCATAGAGTCCAACAAGAAACTTATGCTCGCGCTGCGGATGATTACCACCGATCAGCTAAGTTATTTTCCGAAGCACAACTTTATGATAGTGCAATTAAAGGGCAAGAAAAACATCAGGATACTCAAACAGAATTAATTCAACGCACCGATCTCGCCATTAATGATGAACGAAATACTAGAATTACAAAATTAACTGAAGATAATACACAAAATACAAGAAAGGATGTTAGGGCTGAAGTTAGTATCATTATGGAAAAATTAGACACTCAAGAAGAACGTGAAATAGCTAAAAAAGGTAGCGGGTTAAGCGGCACGTCTTTTAGAGAGGTCAATGCAATAACTAAACGGGAGGTAAAGGAAGCAAAAACGATGGAAGAAGCCTCGGATGCCAAAATCGCAAATTACGAAAAAACTCAAAAAGAGTCACGCAAGGAGACTGCTAGTAATCTTAGAGAGGTCGATCAACAGCGTGAAAAAATAATGGAAAGTGCAACAAAATTTGTAGGCGAAAAAGATAGTACTGCCATAAAATATAAGACCCTGGTGACAAAGTCCCGCTATCAAGAAGATTGTGCTGATAAAGCCATGGCAAAAGCCGCAAAAGAAATTGAGAATGGTTATGAAGATAAAGGCTATAATTTGAATACGAATAAAGAAATGCTAAAAGCAGAAGACACCAGTATAAGAACAAGCTTATTAGAATTTAAAAAGTTAAAAGCCACTGTGACTGAATTTCAAGATAACTTAAGTTCTTTTGTCAGCAGTGTCGAGCCAATGAAAACCACTCGAGAAAGAAGCACGAGTATAAGCATAACAAAAAAACCACCTACTGACGCCGCGGCAGCACCATCACCTCATGTTGCTGCATTATTACGTGCTAGAGAAGCCAATAGGCAAGCAAACAATCCAAAGGTAGAACCTGAAAAAGAAAAAGGACAGGTAACAGTGCCTAAAGTTTCGGGCCCTAAGTAATAATTATAAAGTAGTGGCCGCTGGCGATTTAACTTCTACTATTGCTTGAGTTTCAGCAGATAACATTGGTTCGTCAACTAATGGGAATTGTTCAACAACTATGTTCCGCTTATTACCCAAAAATGCAAACCAACCATTAGATAAAATTGATATTGGAGGTTTGGCATAAAGAGAAATGTTTTTAACTCGATTAATCACTGTGCTTGCATTTTTCATTTGATCGATTAAAGTTAAACGACCATCAGGCGTTAGTTTAACATGAGTAATGGCCCCAAAAATCCCAGATTTTGAATAGTTTGGCTGGTCGATTATAGTATGTCGAGAATCAAGACGATGACATTTGATAATGTCATAACTAATAAAAGGTTTTCCTTCAACTCTTTCTACACAATAAAGTACTACATTCTCTGACAAAAGTGTCATTGAAAGAATTGGCTTTTTAGGAGTTGACTCGATCGTTTGAAGCGCAATATCACTGTCAATCTGCCAATATCGATAAGAACAATCCAATGAAGCACTAACGAAATTCTGAGCATTTATTGCTTCAATTGCCGTAATAGCATTGGTATGTTCACAAAATCTTTTAAGTAAATATCGTGAAGTATGCTCTAGATCTTCATTTCGCGTGAGATCCCAAACAATTAAAACACCGTTTGTATCACCTGTGACTATTACTTTATCTGAAAGTGCTTTCGCCGCTGTGACTTTAGCCTCATGCCCCACTAACTCACAAATACGCTCACCCTCAAATGTCAAAACATCAAGAGAATGATTTGCGTATGAGATAAGAATAGGTGCTTCAGTTGGGTTAGACTCTGTAAGCAGTTGTGCTATGAATTCTATTTTCGGCTTCTTTAATTCAATTTTAGCCTTCTTAGGTATGGGAGTTTTATGTGCCATGCGAAATCTAAGATCCTCGACTTGATAATTTGCAGTACGGAAAAACCTTGTCAATCCAGTATTAGCTGCTTCACCCCTTGTAGGCGCTTCTTGTTGACGTGTGTCCTGGCTTAGAATTGAAGGCTTCTGCATGTTTGTCACTCTTCGCAATATTGCTAAATTGAACTGTATCATACCATATAGTTGCTAGATTTGTCTAGGGATTAGTGAGGGAATCTAAGTAATTCAGAGGACAATAATTCAGTAGTCAGATCTAAAACTATCATGAATTAACTGGATCAGTTGGATAGAAATTTCTTTCTTAGAGGCTTTTTTTAGATGAACCGTATTACTTCTGGTAATGACACTGACTTGATTATCATTCGAATTGAACCCTCTATCTTTTCCAACTTCATTTGCAATGATCATATGACAATTTTTGTCCTCCAGTTTTTTATAGGCATTTTCCAAGAGATTTTGCGTTTCGGCAGCAAATCCTATGCGGATAATCTTTTGGTTATGATTAGCTACATCCTCTAATATATCAGGATTTTGGGTTAGCGTTATTGTCAGCTTATTGTTAGTTTTTTTAATTTTTGATGTGGCAATATTTTCTGCTTTGTAATCACTAATGGCGGCTGCCGAGATAAAAATATCGCAATGGGTTAGATGATCCAATACAGCGTGATGCATTTCTTCTGCAGTAACTACTTCAACTTTTTTGATGTTGTTTGAAATTGATAAATGCGTAGGACCCGAAATGAGCGTCACTTTTGCCCCAGCTGAAAATGCTGCCTCTGCGAGTGCATAGCCCATTTTTCCTGAGCTATAGTTACTGAGATACCTTACCGGGTCCAACGGTTCTTGTGTAGGGCCTGCGGTAATAACGATGTTTTTATTTTGCAGTAATTTGGGCGAAAAAAATTGAATAAGATTTTCCAGTAAGTGCTCGGGCTCTAACATTCTACCCGGACCCACTTCACCACACGCTTGGATACCTTCGCCTGGTCCCCAGATAATGAAATTGTTATTGATCAATTTGTGTATATTAGCTTGTGTAATACTATTTATATACATTTGTTGATTCATGCTGGGTGCAATGACAATAGGCGAAGTGGAGGCTAAACAAAGAGTGCTAAGTAAATCATTCGCAAAACCATGAGATAATTGCGCTATAAAATTCGCAGTGGCTGGAGCAATTAAAATAACATCTGCCCAGCGTGACAGTTCAATATGAGACATGTTTTCTACTCCGTCCCAAAGCGATTCATAGACAGGCTGATTAGAAAGCGCTAGTAACGTATGTTTCGTTACAAAATTTTTGGCGCATTGCGTTAAAACAGGTCGAACAATAGCGCCCTGTTGAGTCAGTAATCGAATGAGCTCAGGGCACTTATACGCTGCAATACCCCCTGTGATTCCCAAAAGAATTTTTTTACCACTAAGAACGTTCAAAACAAACGATCCTTATTTTTTTCAAGTGTGATTTTTAATCCGAATAAAACGAGTTCGGGAACAATCGCTGTAAAAATATTTTCTTTGTCAAATAAGTGACTAAATCCACCTGTCCCTAAAATGATAGGGGTTATACCTCCGAAGACTTCTTGTGTAACTTGATTGATGATCCCTACAATGGAGCCCAAATGACCATAATATAATCCGGATTGTATGTTGGTAATGCTTGTTTGACCGACAACCTTCTCAGGTCGGACGATATTAACCGGAGGAAGCTTTGCCGTGTTTTCAGTTAGTGCAGTCATAGAAATTTTGATTCCAGGCATAATGATGCCGCCTAAGTATTCATTTCCTTTTTTTACGATATCAAAAGTTGTCGCCGTTCCAAGATCGACTACAATAATATGGCTATCAGAAAACTGTTGCACGGCAGCTATGGAATTGGCAATACGGTCAGCTCCAAGCTCCAATGGGTTTTTGACGGAAATTTTCAATCCTGTTTTAGCACCTGCTTTCAGAAAAAAAGGTTCAATGTTAAAGTATTTAACGATAGCTGATCTGATGGAATAATCTAATGATGGAACTACCGAGCCCACTGAAACATCAATAATTTTCGAATAAACAATATTATTTTCAGTAAGGACATGTCTGAAAAAAATACCCAGTTGATCCGAAGTCGACACATTGGTACTTGGATAACGAAACTGCAATATCAGTTTATCGTTCTCAAAGACTCCACCATAAATATGAGTATTGCCCACATCTAAACATAAAATCATAATGCCTCCAAAGGAATATTATCAATTAACCGTATGCCATCCAAAGATACCGCAGCAAAACGCCTACGGTCAAAATCTTCAATATATTCAACCTCAAAGCCAGCTAAAATAAGTTGTGATGCGATTTCTTCAGGTGTTTGAGAGCCGTGAAAGAGGTGTGGCAATAATTGGGCTTTTTCAAATTGCTCGGCAGTAAATCGATTATTGCGCGAGCTTAAAGGAAGGCCATTTCTATTGCGGATCGTAGGGCAGCTTATAATTTCTGTTTCAAGAAAAAAGGCTTCTGCCATTTTTTTGACTAAAATCATTTGCTGGAAATCTTTTTCGCCAAAATACGCTCTAGTTGGGCGTATAATTAACAGCAGTTTCAAAACAATCGTTAGCATACCTTCGAAATGCCCCGGCCTACGCTTTCCTTCTAATAGAGCACTTACCTTAGACTCTGACACTTTGTAATTATAGTTATCAGGATAAATATCAGAAAAACTTGGCACAAAAAGATAATCTACTTCTACTGATTCTGCTAATTTACAATCGTCAGTTAGCGTTTTTGGGTAGCGTTTAAGATCCTCAGCATTATTGAATTGAGTGGGATTTATAAAAATACTTAAAACTGTGATGTCATTCTCTTCTTTGGATTTAACTAATAAACTCAAGTGCCCATCGTGCAGATTTCCCATGGTCGAAACAAAACCTACGGATTTATCTAAGGTTTTCCGAATTATTTGAAAATCTTTTACGGAATTAATTTTTTGCATAACAGTGCTCCGCTTCTGGATAAGTCGAAGTTTTAACCTCGTTTACATAATCATCTAGGGCAGATTGAATCATTTTAAACCCATTTAAATATCGTTTTAAATACTTAGGTTTAAAAGAATTCATACCTAACATGTCTTGCAGCACGAGAATTTGACCTGATGTATGAGGGCCAGCGCCTATGCCAATGGTTGGAATAGTCAGTGAATGAGTGATTTCGTGTGCGACATCAGCAGGCATGCATTCAAGTACCATCGCAAAACAACCAGCATTTTCTAATTGTTTAGCTTGCAGTTTAATTTTTTCAGCATGAAAATCGCTTTTACCTTGGACTTTAAACCCTCCGAGACTATGAATTGATTGCGGTGTTAAACCAATATGCCCCATCACCGGAATCCCAGAGTGAACAATATGATTGATCAATTCAAAATTTCCTTCCGCACTCTCAAGTTTAATCGCATGCGCACCGGCCCTCATTATTTTTTCTACCGAATTCATGGTTTCAGCCAAGCCTTTTCGGTAAGAACAAAATGGCATGTCTCCTACAATAAATTTGTTGGGCGCACCTTTTGCCACTGCTTCAATGTGCCTAGACATAATATTAACCGTCGCTGGTAAAGTGGTATCATGACCGTACATGACCATAGCAAGCGTGTCGCCAATAAGTATGCTATCGATTTTGCTTTTGGCGATAATTTGTGCTGACCAGTTGTCATAACAAGTTACCATTGAGATTTTTCGATTTTCGTTTTTCATTCTCTGAAAATCATAAACTTTCATAGCTTCTCCTATTTTCAAACAGAGTCACAAAGGCCTGATAAATAAAACTGAACTCATCATTTTTAAGGGCCACCAGGTGGTGGTTGATAGTGTTGATATCATTGCGAACGAGCGGTCCCGTCAAAGCGGTATTAGGAGCTTTAATGATATTTTGCATAATTTGTTTAAAATAAGGCTCGCTCACCGACTTGGGCAAGTGAAAACGCGATTCCATTTCATGGAAATATTTCTGCCACAAAATACACGTAAAATTTCCGCTGAGTACACATAGCATGTGATAATACATTTTTAATTCTGATGGAATCGTAAAAAAAGCATTGGGTAAAAACGCAAGATTATTTTCTTGTCCTAATTCGAGGAAGAAAGGAATCGTCTTATAAGTTTCAAGATCATATAATTCGTTATGAAAGCTCATCAACGGATGAGCACTTTGAATTCCTTCAATAGAAAGCACCCCCGAAAAATGAATGATCGGTTTTGTTTTTAAAAAAGAGTGTGTCTCGATAAAAGGTGTCAAGCTATCGTCCGAGATTAGCAATATCGTTAACGTAGATTGATCGAAACGTGCTTCAAGTGAGATAGGAGAGTGGGATTTGCGAGACCATTGGCAATAAACTATCTCGAGTAGAGATAAATAGTGGCAGAAATGTGTGGCCATATTGC
Source organism: Gammaproteobacteria bacterium (assembly GCA_019748175.1). NCBI lineage: Bacteria > Pseudomonadati > Pseudomonadota > Gammaproteobacteria > Gammaproteobacteria bacterium. The sequence goes on along the minus strand of JAIEPX010000011.1, from coordinate 114,585 downwards.
CGTTGCCGACAATCAGCGGATAAGGTACCTGTCGCATGGATCAAGTCCTGTCGTTAAACATGTGCGAGAGTCTACTCTAGAGAAGGACTAGGGGTCAAGTCTAAGATTGTTACATTTAATGTTTACTTAAGGTGTTACGAATACAATGGAAGATTGGTAAAATTTGCGGAGAGGTTATGAATATACTCGTGGTAGAAGACAACGAAAAAGCAGCAAATTATATCTGCACTGGACTCAAAGAAAATTTTTATGTCCCGGAAGTTGCTTACAATGGTATTGATGGTTTACATCTAGCAAAAACTAAACACTTTGATTTGATTATTTTAGATGTGATGTTACCGCAGCTTGATGGTTGGGAATTTATCACACTTTTTCGCCAAACAAATTCCAAAATTCCGATTATCTTTCTTTCTGCGCGAGGAGATATCAATGATAAGATAAAAGGCTTTGAACTTGGAGGAGATGATTACCTTGCCAAACCTTTTTCATTCACAGAATTACTATTAAGAGTTCGTTCATTACTCAAACGTACACAACCAAGATCAAATGATCTTGTTCACATTGCCGATCTCACAATCGATTATAAAAAACATCAGGTTACCCGAGATAACAAACGAATTCCTCTTTCTTCAAAGGAATTCTTACTTTTACAATTGTTTGTGCAACACGCTGGAAAAGTACTATCCCGCACTTATATAGCAGAACACGTATGGGATATTAATTTTGAGTGCGATACGAACGTCATCGATGTGGCTGTAAAGAGGTTACGCGCTAAACTACGCGATGACAATAATCAATTAATACAGTCAGTGCGCGGAGTGGGTTATGTTTTCGAAGAACAATGAACTACTACAGAGTCGATCTGGGTCTATCCTTGGAAAGCTCGCTCTACTTTACGCGTTGATTACCTTTTGTTTGTTGTTTTCAATCGGTTTAATTCTTTATCCCAGTCTCTCTCAAAACATTCATCATAACATATCCATTGTGGATTATTTTATTCAGTTATGTTTTAGAAACCTTATATTTACACTCATCTTATGTGCCGTTGGATCATTGGTCCTTGGATACTACATCGCTAAAAATGGATTAAGACGATTGTTTGAATTTTCTAGTAAAATGGACAATATCACCATTCATTCACTCAACGAGAGAATAAATCTACACGAATGGCCTGCCGAGCTCCACAAGCTCGCTGACAAATATAATTTAATGCTAGATCGATTAGAAACCTCATTCATTCAGCTCTCACAATTTTCTTCAGACATTGCACACGAACTACGCTCCCCTCTCCATAATATGAGATTAACAACTGAATTTGCACTTGCCCATCATAAAACAGACCATGATTACAAGAAAATTCTTGAATCCAATCAAGAAGAGTATGAACAACTGTCAGGTTTGATTGATACTCTATTGTTTCTGGCACAATCTGACCATGGTCAAATAAACCTCAGAAAAACAACCTTCCAAACTACTGATGAAATCACTAAAGTTATTGAGTTTTACAAAGCTTTGAGCGATGAAAAAAATATTAGAGTCACCCACGAAGGCAATGCTCTACTCTACGCTGACAAAACATTATTTAGCCGCATTATCAGTAATCTTGTATCAAACTCACTAAAATATACAAAAGAAGGTGGCTTTGTTTCAATAAAAACTGAAGAACTTATCTGTAATTCGACTCAAATTTCAATTCACGATAGTGGAATTGGGATTCCTGAAGAAAATATATCCAAATTATTCGACAGATTTTATCGAGTCGATTCATCACGATCATTTGCAGTGGGTGGGCACGGCCTTGGATTAGCCATTGTACAATCTATCCTTAAATTACATCAGGGTACAATTCAAATTGAGAGCAAAATTAACACTGGGACCACTGTCACTATCGTTATTCCGAACATTCCAGGATAAATGACAACATTGTCATTTTACTGTCATCTTCTCGTCACCATCGCGCGTTTATCCTTTTCTCCTAGAGTCATTATACCAGGAGAAAATTATGCAAGCTTATCAAGATCAATTTATTCACGATTTAACACCCGAAGAAATTTTATCCTTATTAAAAGAAGATCCTTGGAAAATTCAAGATCAAACAATATCCTCGGCCATCACAAATGACAATGACCTTAAAGAGCCCAGCGATCTCTACAGCGACCTATCAGAAAATACCGCAGGACCCAATGCATTTTCCGATATTCTATTCGATAAAAAAACAAAAAAAATCCTAGACGTAGGTGGAGGAAAATTTGACCACAATCGTGATTACATGAAAATACGAAAGATCGACTTACTAGTATGGGACCCTTATGGTCGCGATACAACGCATAATAATCATGTTGAAGGGATAGTAAAAAAAGCCCCTGTTGATTCTGCGACTTCTATGTCAGTGTTAAACGTGATCCAAGAAGTTAAAGTCAGATTAAAACATATCAATACTTTAAAAGCTGCGATAAAAATAGGCGGAAAAGCCTATTTTAAAATTTGGCCTGGTGAACTACCACTCAAAGGCAGCTATTATCCCACAGGCAATCATCTTTACTACCAAGCCAATGCTTACGCCGATAGATTCTTAAGAGAAATTGAAACAATCTTTGGACCCGGTAATGTAATGTTAGATCATCGGGTACAAAATCTAATTATTGCGATAAAAAAAAATTCTATTAGTACTGATATTCAATCAATAAAAACTATTCAGAAAAAATCTATCTTAGAATCAAAACGACGTCGCACTATTCAACATTCGGCATTAAACTCACTAACCTCATCCACTCTGAAATTTGCCATTACCAAAATGAGCTTTTTCAAAACCTTCGAAGAATCATTTATTGAAGCCAATCGACATCGCGACCCCAAGATCCAACAGGCCTACGACAAAAGATTTGGATTAATCACACTAACTGCGTCGCGTCTTGTGTTGTGAGAAGTTTCCCTAAATCGAGCTTAAGATTAAATCAATTTTTCTTCGTCTAGCTCAAAGAATAGGAAGAATAGAGCTCGGGTTAAGATTACTACTTTCTTTAGCCTATGAAGGTAGCAATCTTATTACCGTACAGCAGTTTCTGCTAATAACTGTCATTTAATGACAGTAACTTACAATATAATATAAATCGGCTATAATTACACGTAACTGTCACACATCGACAGTTACTTGCAGGAGTCACTATGAATTTCGCTCTTTATGCGGAGTTGCAGCAGTTAAAAACCCAATATCTCAGTCAAACTGAATTGAAATACCTTCTGGGCGGTACAGAAGATAGTCGATTTGCCAAAATTAAGAGGGCTGTGGCTAAGGGATTGCTGATCAGAGTTCGACGCGGATTGTACTGCCTAAATGAAGCTTTAGCACGAGAGAAACCTCATCCTTATGTGTTAGCCGATCGGATTTATGGACCTTCGTTCATTAGTTTGGAGTCCGCATTGTCTTATCATGGGTTAATTCCTGAAGGCGTCAAAGTGGTCACATCGGTAAGCGGGAGACGTCGAAATTATTTTAACACTCCTTTGGGTGACTACTCCTACATGACTGTACCATCAAAAAATCTCATGTGCTCAGTTCAGCGAGTGCTCGATGGTGAGTCTGTGTATTTAATGGCCTCTCCTTGGAGAGCTATCGCAGACTACGTATATTGTTATAAAAAAGATTGGGATACTATTGAACCCTTAGTAGCAAGCTTACGTATGGAGCAAGAAGATATTCCTAAACTGACACACGAAGAAGCTGATCTACTCATTGAATATTATCACCATCACCGAATCACTCAATTTTTAATGGGTGTATTAAGGAGTCAATAATGGTCACGGGAAAGATAAGCCTATCAGTAAAGTTCAGCACTCAATTTTCCTTTGTAGATCTGACCACTACTCCAATTACTTTAAACACAAGAAATAACCCATATCTACTGACCAGCCAAATTGCTAATATGATTTTACAAAAATGTTAATAAGTCCTCAGTTAATACATTAATATTTGACTACACCTACTATATATCATCAGAATAATCCTGGACATTTCTTATAAATAGATCCATAACATAATTAGGGTCATAATCTCCCTGTTCTTTATTGCCACAATATATACAGACACTTTCATACTCAAGAAACGTCCCTAAAGTGCAAGAAGGACATATACTTAAGGGAATGCATCCCCCTTTTGAACCTACTTTCATAATATTATATGCATAACGTCTTTCTAATAGCTCCTCTATGATTTCGCTAAATTCAAAATGATTATTGCACTTCATACATTTCATGCTAACATTAGTTTTCTCAGTGAAGTCACAATTTCCTGGTTCAACTAAATCTGAACGGCAATTAGGGCATTTTATTGAATCGAAAAAATTGATAACGGTATTAGGATCATCATCCTGCTCAACTGGAAAAATTCTATTTAAGATATTGGTAAAATCAACTTCCTCCCATTTTGATATGCAATCTCTTTTAATATCATCATGAATTTTCTTGATCTCAACCAAACTGTTATAATTTTTTTCACCATAAAGAGTTATCGGATCCCATTTGCAATGTTTATTATTAAATTTAATAATTAACAAAAACGAATTTAGTACAGCATTTTCTAACATCTCCATTGGAACGCTTGTGTAATGATGTTCAATTGAATTCCTCAAATCAGCAAGTTCTCTCAAATCCTTTACTTCATCAGTCACTGAAATTTTCACTAATTTAAATCTTTCCACAAAATCATCAAGCCCTATTGTTTTAGAACCTTTCCCCTTCGCGACCAATGTTTCGCCAACTAACTCAAACGAGTAATGTTTTTTTATTAATGAGTCTCCGCAAGATTTAGGAGAACGTCTTATTAATTCAACTTTGAATAATAACATAACACCAGAATATATATTTCTTATAGAACTAATAATTCTACGCTCGTCATTTTTTGACAGTTCATAATCTTCAAAACCTAATTGAATTAAATTAAATGCATTTTTTTCCAATAAATTCATCATACCCCCTAATTTTATCACTTACTCTTTAGACTTTCTTATTTATCATAATGCATCTTTATTAAATAACTATTAGTAGTCTCTTTTTCCCAAGCAGCATCTTTTGAATTTTAGACCACTTCCGCAAGAACAAATATCATTGCGACCCAGTTTATTCACTTTTCGAGAATGTTTCTTCTTGATTACAGACTCAGTATTCATAAGGATTGAGTTATTATTAAAAATCTTATTGGCCTTATCTAATATCTCTTCATGATTTTTGAAAAATACATTTTCTAAAACAATGAAATCGTACGAGCGATCCTTAGATGTTACATTTTCTGTAGCAATACCAATAACTTTTTTTAAATTTAGCTTGCAATATAGCATCGTGGCGAGATCTATTAGATCTTTTGCCCTTTTCACCCTTGGCGCCTTAGTGGAGAAAATTAATATTGCCTTTTCATTTATTACAATATAACACACTTTTTTAAGATGCTTTCTAGAAGAATCTACATTATTCATTACATCTAAAAACTCCCAGCCTAAATTATTTCTCTCTGCACGAGTTAAAGATGCTAATTCAGTAACTGTCTTAAAGTAATTTTCTACACTACCCTGCGGAAAATCATTTCTTGGTATTTCATGAATAAATTCAGGATAGTAATCAATAGACTTATGTATCCAGTTAATAATATTATCTATTAATGGACTTTGTTTATGTTGCTTATTGCTATTTTTAATTCTTATATAGTTCTCCCAAGTATTAGGCTCAATAGCTAAATAACTTACCTTGTTTGCAATCAATTCCTCAGAAATTTCTGGTCTTGTTAGGTGAAGAGCTAAAATGTCTCTTTGTGGTGTCAAATTACTAATTAAGTCATGATTATATAAAAATTCTCTTGCTTTAAGATACTTAATAAAATCTGGCAATGTATCAATTTCAGATGCAATCAGCTCCAATTCTTCTCTTAAGAAAATATGAATTGCAATCTGATACTTAGATGTAAAACCACCATATATGGCTGTCCGTTCATTATCAGGAAACTTTTCTTCATTAAGATCTAATACAACCAATCCTATAATCTTAGTAAATTTATCTGATTGAAATGGGATTTTTATTCCCCTACTATTTTCGACATCGATAATTAGTTTATGTTCAATTGCCTCTTTTATTGCCTTAAACTGGCTAATTGCATCATTAACTTTCTTTTCAATTCTTTTGTAGTCAAGGTCTGTTTTTTCTGAAGCTTTTTTTAATTCAATTTTAGATTTTACCTGGTAAACAATCAGATTATCACCAAATGGAATAAGAATATCTGCTGCTTCTTTTATATGACCTGATCTTTTTTTATAAGATGGATTCTTGACGACAAAATCATCAAGAAACATGCGTATGCATATTTTTTGTACAATATCCTCTACTACCTTCCCTCTATGTCCTGAGTTCATCCTATACTCCTTCAAGTTTAAAAACAATTTTAATTATAAAGCTGATGTAACCATAAAGGATGATAGGTACTACGTATCAGACTTTTTTCTAAACGAACAATCGTCCTTATTACAATTATAGCGTATTACACTAACTCAGCCTCTATGTCATATAACTGCATATATGTGCTAACGGCGTCGCGTCTTGAGTTGTGAGGGGTTTTCCTAAATCGAGATTAAATTACCATCATCTACATCAATCACTAATTCTATTAAGAATGTAAAGATTTTCTAACAACATGAGCCCTCATTTACCGCTAATAGCATAATGGCCTGACTATTCCGACACATATTCCGTAATAGTCATGTCTAAAACGGAGTTGATGTCAGAATAGTCAGAATATAAAAAAACCCCGCTGAAATCGTTAGTGAGATTTGACACCATCACCTCTTTCAATAGATAGAACCCTATTAACTAAGTCATCCTATTCTATTATACTTATGCTTAGAGATACTTTAGTAGGAGATCATCATGACCATAGTAACTATACATGATGCTAAAACGCATCTTTCAAAGTTAATCAATGACACATTAGCTGGAAAGTCAGTGATTATAGCCAAAGCCGGAGTGCCAGTTGTTAAGCTAACAAAATACAGCTATAAAATAACGCCAAGACAAGGTGGACAGCTTAAAGGGCTTATTAATGTCAGCAAGGATTTTGACGCCCCACTCCCCAAAGATGTACTAGATACATTTTAGATCCTTCGACCGAATGCTCATAGCTGAAGCGATATATAATGGTTTAACTATCCGATTACAACGATAAAGGCCTAGCCTGGATATTGCCCGAAAGGCTTGATACCCTCGGTCCTTGATGTTATACACTCTACTCTAACCATACGAGTGGTGGGCGAATAGTGCAAGCTACAGATAAAAATTACGATAGAATACAGAGTACCTTTGAGTCAGAGCGTTTAATACAGCACGACGATAGCAGTTTTGCCATGCTCAATTTCCCAACTGCAATCCGCAAGACTCAGTATGAAGGATCATCTCCCAAGGTTACACTTCGCTATTACCGCTCACTAGTGAATTACAATAGCGACCTCCTAGGCTTAACGTTTCCCGCTGAGACCATCGAGACGGCAACAAATGCGGTTGATGATATGATCTTCTTCTACGATCTCATCACACAACATCCAACACCGCCACTAAATACCATCATCGCTAAAATTATCGAACGAAGCCAAAATAAAGGGCATTGCTATTTCCCCTCTGGCTGGTTAGGCGATCCTGGACATTTTGCAGGGATGAAATTTAAGCCGATTGAAAATAATCAATTCATTGTCTCGATAGTGCAACAAGGATCGGGAAGCGAATTTCATCGACCTTTGCGTATCGTTGGCACAACGATAGAACAGAGTTATCAGTCAGAGGAATTCCGGCTTGATTGCAATACTGAAAATGGCCAACACTTTTTATTGGGTGTAATTAACTTATCAATTGATCAGAGAGTTATTCAAACAGATAAAGTTTCGATACAAAATGGTACGTTCACTTTACCCAGCCATCGCGAGACCATCACGCCCTTCGGTAAAGAGGACTTATATGCTTTAATGGTATTTTACGGTGAACCAATTAAAAATAATAATCCTAACCTAAACACAGCCACTCGTCCTCAAATGACAGGAACTTGCAGTGTTACGAGTATTGAAGCCGTAGTACGAGATGCAATGCTCTCTACGGGTAAGATTTCAATCGACAATATCAATCAATTCGAATTTGTACTTCGACATATCTCTATCATTGAAGCTGTTAAAGAATTTAAATTAGGACGTACAAAGTTAGTGCTACTGCAATGGGCATTGAGAGAATACGACATGCTGCTCAATCTGTATGGCGTAGATATTTTAAGCGAAAATGCAGTAAGGGCTAGCAATGAATTTTCAAGTGCAGTGAACCACCTGATTCAGACTGAACATGACAAGCAAATCACATTGCGATGTTCACCAGAACCTTTTCCGGCTTTTTCTGGCGAATGGATCACTACCTCGAAAATTCCAGTCGCAACAAACAAAAAAGAGCAAGATACTCCACCAAAAAAAACCCAAAAAGATATTCCACAACTCATAATAAACGGCTGCAAACCCCAAGATATCATTGGCTATTTAGATCAAGCAATCGACTATTTTAAAACGAAGCAAGATCGAATGCAGTTGATGGAACTACGCGATTTTATGCATAGTTTGTCTGCGCCTTCTGCAGAACTAGCTGATAACTATTGGGATCAACTCGAGGAAAACACAAAGTTATCGGTGATTATTAAGTTAAATAATCTAATCAAAATGGGTCAGGAGATCGATCAATACAATAATTATCTCAATAAAGATTATCGACAGTTGTACAACTTCGAAATTTCACTGATTGCGTATGATATTGCAGCTCAGTTAGCACCTCGTATAGCATCCTTATCCTTTAATAACCGATTTTCATTAACACTAAATGATGTTTTTACCGACCAAGTGTGTTACCACGATGTAACGAGCTATCATACTATAAAAAAAATAACGGCAAATTTTCTAAGACGAGCACAGAATACACAACCAATATTTGGACACTCCATTAATTATGCAGATAATGATGCCACTCAAGATTATGTGATAAATGTGTTGCTCACACCTGAAAAAAAACGGCACGCTATCCAATTACTCAAAGACAACGGGTGCTTAGGCCATGAGCATCAAAATGCACCAGTAAACATGTTGTTTAAAGCAATTATCATGCGATCGTGTGAAGCTATAGAATCAGGCAAGTTGGTGGCAAAACCTTATCCCGCTGAACAATTTATGGGCGAATTTATTTATGAATTGATAGCGCTATCAGTCACCATACATTCTTTGGGCCAAAACGATGGTCATTATGGCCACTTAGCTGATGAAAACACTAAAAATCCTAAATTTAGCGTGAATAAAGACACTAAATTTCATCGAGAATTTAGACTTAAATCTCAACTGACTCATCGCCAACAAATTAATAATGCTAATAAAGCTCTATATGAGCTAGAAAAACATTATCCAAAAATACCAACACAAAATACCTCACATCTAGATTTTGCTGAAAATACTATTTATCACCCCATGAGTGATTTGGCTCAACTCAGAGAACAAGTGAAAAACGAAAGGGAGGCTATTCTTCCCTATGAACTCAAACCACTTGGACTATTCAAACCCGAGTGGTCCTATGAAAGCTTACCAGAAGAACTAGACGAAGATTTACGTGCTATTGCTTGCACACCATCATTGCAAGTGGTAAACACTCTTGAATGGGCAAAATTAAATATTGATAAATTGACGAATGGGATCGTAAGGCAACGGTTAAGTGAACTCCTATTTTCCTACGCTAAACTTGATATTGCCTTAGCAGATAATACTGAAAATACGCATTCTCAATTGGTAGATTTTTTTGATTTAGGATTTAATACCTACTCATTCGATCCCGATGATCCCAACCACTTCAGTGCAAGTGATACTCCAAACCAACTCGTTTTTTTATGGCTATGTCAAATTCAACATTCACTACGTCGCTATGTCGAATTATCAGCTAAAATTTATCAAACATCCTTACCATCTCACTGGCTAAATGTTCGCGCATTACTCTTGCCACAGCTTGAGCGAAGTCTTAACCATGAAGACCGTACTCGAGTCGCTAGAATTATTTTTACCAGCTATGAGTTTGAATCTAAAATAATACCCAGCGATATCCCAATTTTATTAATTTCCCGACTTGTTTTACAAATGAATCCGTATACCGATGGGACAATGCTATCGAAAGAGATGAGTAATGAACTCGATTATAGTGTTGAAAGCGTTTGGTTAAAACATCGAAAACAAATCTGCACCTTATTAATTAACTATTCTAAAGATGATCTATCTACTCTTCTAAATCGTGTTTATTCTAGCGCTATTAAAGAAAATATAAATGCAGAATGGCAAATGTTAGGTGACCAAATTCAATCTTTAGATCAAACACTTCACATCGACTTAATCTCAGCAATTTTCAGCAAAGATCATCGTCCCGTTCGTGATAAAACCCGCTGGATTAATGGCATGCGCGCATTTAGCGAGCTCGCCATAAAGAAAAATCAGGTTACCTTGATCGATAACGGTTATGTGACCTTTGAAGGAAAGCCTGAAACAGAAAGCTCCCGATACGGAAGCGTTATGTCCACTGATAAAAGTTTTGAATTTTTATATTACACCGGCAATCGAAATGTTTATGCGACCTATCGCTATCTCACCATCAATAGTGAAAGAGTTCGATTGTGTTTATTACTCGATAACGAGGGTTCATATACCTCGCCTGCTGAACATTTTCAAAAAAATCAATTGAATAATCCGTTTGAAGCTTTCGCCAACCGTATTGACTATCAATATTGGTATGATACTGCAACTCCTTCGCGTGTAGTTGTAATGCGCCGTACAGAGCCTACATTCGCCTATGTTTATTCGAGTGAACTTGGGTGGCAACGTTTGAATTATTATCAAGGTATCTGGAAATTTGAAAAACAAGTCCTGCTCGATTTATCGCAACCAAGAACTCAACTTGAGCAAGCATGGGCAAATCGGCTACAACATATTGCTGGGCTTCACGGGATTAAAGTAGAAGGGATATTAACGGAAACTAGCACTTGTCAAATCAACACAATTACGTTTAATACTCTCAATTTGAGTTTTCAGCGACATGAGACACGCCTCGAATGCATAGAGTTTCCAGGATATTTTTTATCAACTAAACGCAGCATTAAGCAACTGAATGGCCTCGCTACAATGATCTTGTTAGAAAATGACCAAGAAAATGAAAAAATATTAGTTCCTGCTTTTGTATTACGTTCATTTGATGGTAATGCTGCTTTTTCTCTAGAAGACATTACGACATTCATTCGAATCAATCCTCAATATATCTTTCAAAAAGAATTGAATCAGTATTATCAATATAGATTAACTCGTGAAGGTGATTTACGAGGCGATATTGTTGAATCTAATTTATATTTAGCCATACTATATAGAAGTCAAGGTGATTATAAAAGAGCGGCATCAAGCCTGATGCGTACATACCACCATTATAATAATGATCAAGAACTGCGCCAGCTCGCTGAACAACTCACTCAACGTCAAGACTTGACACCACTTGGCGCAGCTTTTGATAGCAAAGTTATGACTAGAATGGTGGAACACACTAAAAAATTAGCCAAAAAAGCAGATGTATGGTTAGGAAATCCAATACCTGATTTCATCGAACATGCGCTGGGTCAATATCAATATTATGCGCAGACATTTGGTAGCCACAGAGAAGGTATTAGCATAGTCCCTGATTATTTACGCTTGAGCACTCGTGATATTGAAGCAATGCGAACCGCGCATGATTTTTTCTCACAGAAAAAGAATCTCAACGCTGCGTTTGATGATATCACTACGAAACCAAATCAAAAGCAGGTGTATACTTCATTTACTTTTAAAGGTACTAATTTAGCCTATGAAAAACAATTTTATTCATTAGAAAACACCTTACAGTTTAATTCTGAGCGCCATCGACGAACAACTGATTCACGACCACCTTTTCTTCGTATCTACTATGATCCACGTAAGGATGCGCTCAATCAACTCAAAGTGAAATATGAAAAACATATCTCTGATCAACCTGCACTTGAGTATTTAAAAACACATTTTATCGCCTATTACGAATCTGCTATATCGAAAGATCCTGCTATCAATAGAAGATTACGCTATGAACTATTTTTATTATTACGGAATGACTTAAGCAGAATCAATTCTCACTTTAATTTAATCTCATTGTTAGCATTTGTTGCAAAATATCCCCAGGAATTTCGAGGTTTACCTACATTTGAGCAAGCTCTCGATTGTTTTACCCAAGTCACAAAACGTGCACAAGCTTTACTAACAAAAGGTTTTGATAACAATTGTCTCATCGCTGATTTTACCAATCAATATGTGAATCTTGTAGATGAACCCTTACTACCTAACATAAATCAGAAGACTAATAGCTTACAGTTTGATCTTACAACAATACAATTACCACCCAATTGGAATCATCCATTAGGTGAACTTGTTACCCGTCATTTTGATATATCTAGCAAAATGATCAGCGATAGACCATTCCCACTTGTCGAATCAGGACTAGGAAATTGCACAAACATAGCGCTAAATTTGTTTCGACGTTATCGTAGTGGTCATGAACAAAATCAACGCACAGAAAAACGTTACTATGCCTTTTCCAACACATTATCTGTCAGTGAACTTCACAGTGATCTACAAACAATGGCACAGAATGACCAACATCAATTACTGTTAATGCAGGCTGATATTCAGCGTGGGTTAACGACTTCAATACAAGATACGCGCACAAGTTATTTATTAGAATCAGCTTATCGAGTTGAGCAACTATCTCGCCCTACAATCAATCACATAATGAAAGCATTGTTAAAACATGATGTCACACATTTCACTAGGCTTAATTATTTTTTGAATCAAACACAAGTAACCAATCTGTTAAGTAAGGCAGTGAATTATGCATTATTGCAATGTAAAATCGATCAAATTTCTGAGGTCTTGAGTGTTATCAAAGGCCCTATACAATTACTGGGACAAACTGTTGATAAGATAAGAAATTATAATATCCTAGAATACCCTGAATTTCTTGTTTATGAATTCAATACTCAACGAATGATAAGACCTGACCAAGCTACAGTACTTTTGGTTATTATCAATCACATCATCAAAGGCGGCTTGTTTACTGATACAGAAATTCGACATGCCTTATTACAATTTCCTGCAGGAGGTGGCAAAACAGCTGTAATACTAAACATTTTAGCACAAATATTTGCGCGACTTGGACTATTACCCTTTATTGTAAATACTAATGAACTCTATCAAATTGGAGTGCAAGAAATTCCACATAGTTTAGGCGATAGTTTCCAACAAGGAATGGAAGTAATTGAGCGTGGAATCGACTATAAATGGTCCCAAACTGAAATGGAACAGCTATTGGCTAGCCTTAAAAATTGGCGAGCTGACGAAAAATGTGTTTTGATTACCGACACAACGTGGCATTCTCTATTAACCACCATGAAAATTGCCTATGCTAACAAACAAGAAGCATTAGCCGAATCCGCCTATTCTGTACTTTCTTATATTAAGCACAACGCCATCAAACTTGAAGATGAAGGACATCTGATCAGCGATCCTTTACAAGAAAGCATCAAAACATACGGACTTATGCAGACAATTCCAGTAGAACAGCAAGAATTATTTTTATATGCTTATGATTATCTCATGGGCCGAGCAGAAGGCAGTAAAAAAATAGCAGCGCTTGCAGGAATTGCCAATAAAAGTCTGATCAGTGTCAACGCAACCAGCCTGCAATTAATTCGTGAACAATTTATTGAACACATGGCTACAAACAGTGTATTTGACCCTCTTGATCGTATTAAATTAAAACAATATTTATACCAAGAAGAACGCAAGCGACCCTATTGGTTGGATAATGTATTTCGCTCCAATGATTTACTTGCAAATAGTGTTGTGCTAGTTCGGGCCTTTGCACATACTTTATTACCACATATTTTAACCCTGCAATATAAAAAAGATTATGGTGCTTCTATTCATTTTCGCGATATAACCGTTGCACCCAAGCATGATGCTAAGGATGTTACTTCACATTTTAGTGATCAAATACTTGTGATGGCATTAACCATTCAGTTCTATGAACAGCAAGGTATCGCCAAAGAATATATCATTAAAATAATCCAACAATTACAAATTCAACATCGTAAAGAACGTAAATACAATAGCGGTATCACACGTGCACAGCGATTTATCAATACGGTATTAAATATAACACTGAATCACCCTACTTTTGACGGACTCACTCAAGGAAAAATAGACCATTACACTGACAGCCCACAGTTTTCATACCATCCGAAAATAATCAAACACTTTTTACGTAAATATGCACTGCCACAGATTAAAACACCAAAGTACCGTGTGATTTCGACCCCAGCTCACTTTCAAGCAGGTTTTAAGTACAGCATCATGGTAAGTGCAACACCCGGTTTACGGGCAACTTATCCTGGATTTTTAAAAACATCGGATTGTTTTTTTGATACAGCATTTGAATCTCAAGTGATCGATACATTATTAAAAGCCAAAAATGAATTTTCTTGTCTCTTAGATATGACACACACTCCAAATCAATTCGTTGAGCAATTTCAATCGCAGTGTCCACAACTTTATGAAGCGATGACAACATTGATTGATCGTGGTGCTTTGCTTTCAAATAATAAAGCCCAACAAGTTATAGAAGCGATATTGGAAAAAACTGAACCAGACAAACCCAAAGCCAATGCAGCTTATTTTGATGAACAATCTATGGTGTTGCGTTCGCTTAATCATGATTATCTCAACATGCAAATTCCAGGGACGCGTATTCAACAGGCTCTGCAACGTTACGGTATTAAACTTGAAGATTTTTTATTATTTTTATTTATTGATTTAATCAAAACCACTGGCCTCGATGTGAAGCGACCGTTTAAAGATCGTGCTGGCGTAACCGTTGGAAAAGAACAGACTGTTACTGAAATTATACAAGCAGTTATGCGAGAGCGACAATTATTGTGGGATGATGCCCAAACCATCATTTGGTTGATGTTCAAGTCATTATATAGCCAAGTTCACCGCAACTATGAAACATTTGACCCAAAAAAAATATTCTATTGGATGATACATAACGAAGCTAAACAAATCTCTACAAAAGTGGTAATGCGAGCTTATCAATTTATATCCCAGCAAATTGAAGACGTTATTTGGGAGAAAATTCATCGCAAAATTGTTTTGTATGCCACTTATGAGAACCGATTACAACAATCTTTTGATTTAACGGCATATCATCGCTACGAATTAGAATCAGTTTTTGCAACCACAGAAGTTGTTTTGCAAAGCTATGTCAAGAAAACAAGTGAATATTTTAGTCTTGTTCCGTCACAATTACCAAATGAAACACAAGTATACCTTCGTGAAACCATTCAAGATACTGCACAATTGATAGAATTGATGCGTCAACCTCATGGCGCGGAATTAAATACCCTAGTGATTCAAGAACAAAATGAAGAAATTCAGGAAACTCAAGAAACAGTGCAAGAAGAACTAGTCAAAACATTATTTGACCAATCAAATTATTTCGAATTTAATTTAGAAGTCTATGATGAGAGTGATCAATTGACTGCCATTTTCAATCATGATTCAAACACATATCAACTTTTGACATTTCCACGTTGTAAAAATCTACAATTACCACCATTGCGACTTCGTTATATCAATCATTCACCACTAAAGCAAACGAATAATAGAAATGAATTGCCATCGTTAAAGCCCATTCGATTATTATTAGTTCAAGTCAAAGAAAAACCTGAATTTGTTGCACTATCTGCAGCCGGAGGAGAATACTTTCATCATGAAATTCAGAGCTTAAATACACAAGCGCCCCAAGAAATTTATGCGATTATTGGTTTGGATAGTGGCATCCTCTCAGCCAGCAAAACGTTATCTGCGCATCAACGATTAGCTTTACTAGCATCGCCTCAACTTCAAGAAATGTTAGTATTTTTAAGTTTATTAAACGGTCAGTACACGAATTTAGTTAAACAAGCTGAAATAGCCCAGCGTTATCAGTGGACTAAAGAACAATATGAATGTTTATATGACCGAATCACCGAGATCCATGTATCTCGACATTTAGTGGAACTTTCGCGTAAGTTAGATCATAACCTTGATATGACTCCGCCCATCGCATCACAACGTTCATTTCCCGTAACTCAATTAACAACGGCGAAAATACCGCATCAACGAGTCAGTGCTTTACATTATATTAGCAAACCTACTTCAGCCCTACCTGATAGCTTATTGTATAAAAATTTAACACCAGCCATTGAGCATTCATTTGCACCAACTAAAACAATGACATTTTATGATTCATTATTATCTTACGTAGATTATGATGATACAAATATAATCGAACCGGGTGATGAAGATCCTTCTGAGCCATCTGAACCTGCTCAACGACCACCTCAAGCCTCTGAAGCGAGTACACTACAACCTTTTCCTTTTATTTCGACATTATTCTCCTGGTTCCAACCGGAATTACCCTCTGCTCTGCCCCCAGAAATATTTACCCCAAAACAACCGAAACTTGAAAAATCTCCGTATCATTGTGAGCCGACCTGGATCCAAGACGAAAATGATTGGATACCTACCAATACCTGTAATGGAAAAGATTATCAGGTAACCGTCTTCCCCAAAATACCAACAACCACTGACCTATCAACCCATCACAATGAACAAACGCATTATTATGGTGATTCGTACGAGCCTAGCTCATGCCGTCCAATTGAGCACCATGGAAGACCTTCTGTGGCTTGCGATGGTGATCACTCCACTCTGATTTACACGCCAACCATTACACCAGGCCCACTCGACAATCTTTATTGGAATATTCAATTAGGCAGAGTGCTCTATTATGCATGTTCTTCTACCTACCAATGGTTTACTCAGCCTCGGTCTGAACCGTCTGAGCCAGTCGATCTCATAACAGATAAACAGCTGGCCAATGAAAAAATAGATCAATTACAGCAGCGTTTAACAAATGCCGAAAAGCAGCTTAATTCTATCAAATCACAATTAACCAAGGTTGAATGGAATGGATACATATGGGGCATTGAAGATTATCAGAGAGATATGGATGGTGTTATGACGAAATTGAATCGTGGAAAGTTAACGCACAGCGATTTAGAAGAATTTTGCCTTGATATCGATTATTTATGTGATGAAATCATTGAAGTGGTTCAAGATAAAACAAGCGAACAAGTCACAACTCAACAAAAACCCAAAGAACAGCATTACACTAAGACAGATTTTTTTGCACACAAACCTAGCTTGAATATTCAGAATAGTATTCATTGCTCCGTGGCTGATAACGCAAGTCTAGTGGCTGGATCCAGATAAACAGTGTTAATAGATTGTGGATCAATACAACGTGAAATGCACAAAAATTGGCAGTGCAGGAAGCATACTATCGATACGGTCGAGAATTCCGCCATGGCCTGGAAGTATGTTACCGGTGTCTTTAACGTGAGCATTACGTTTGAATATACTGATCGCTAAATCACCTAATACAGACGCTAAAATCGTCCATAATGCGATCACCATCAAAATTAAAAAGCTTTCTTCGGCTGTACCAAATTTTAAATAGGATAATTTGCACGCACCGTGTGTGCACACCAATATTGTTTCAGAAAGAATAAATACGGTTAATACAATAAAAAATCCGGTAACTAATGCGCCTATTAATCCTTCAATCGTTTTTTTAGGGCTCACATCGGGGATTAATGGGGTTTTTCCCCAGCGTTTTCCGGCAAAATACGCACCTGAATCCGCGCCCCAAATAAACACTAAACAAAGCAATAGCATTTCACGTGGAAATTGTTCTGTGCCAAATTTTGTGAGCAAATAAAAACAAGGGGCCATGGAAAGATAACCCATGATACTACGAAGTAATCGGCTTTTTCCCCAATATGATTCTGTTTTGGGGTAGGTTAATACTAACAATAAAACTAAGGGCCAATAAATCAGGCTAAAATGATAAAAGAATAGCGTCATCAGAGCACCAAGAGTCGGATGAAGTATCAAGCCTTCTAAAAAAATAAACCCAAGCACATACGTCAAACGAGAATACCAACCATTCCAACCCGCTAATTTTGACCATTCCCAGCTTGCAATAATAAATAATGCAGCACTGATCGCAAGAAAAGGGACGGGGGGTAATTCGAAAATTCCGAGTATAACCAGAGGTAATAGTACCGCGGCTGTAATCATACGTTTTAACATGTTTCGGTCTGACTCAGTTGCTCGTTGGTTAATCCAAAACGGCGTTTGCGTGATGCAAATTCTTGCAATGCTTTTTCGAATTCAGCAGGACCAAAATCCGGCCATAAAATATCAGTAAAATAAAGCTCTGCGTATGCAATTTGCCACAATAAGAAATTACTAATCCTGATTTCTCCACTAGTGCGAATTAATAAATCGGGTTCTGGAAGATCCGACATCGATAAATAAGCAGTAAAACTGTCTTCATCAATCGCAGTAATATCCGCCTCGTTTGACAAAACGTCTTTTGATAATCTCATCGCAGCATTCGCAATATCCCAACGACCGCTATAATTTGCAGCAATAACTAAAACCAATCCATCATTTTCTTTAGTAACACGTTCTGCTTGACGCATTTCGGCTTGCAATTCCACTGAAAACGCTTTTCGATCACCAATAAACCGAATTTGGATATTTTTTTCACGCAGAGACTCTGTTTCAGTATGTAGAGTATGAAGAAATAGTCGCATTAATGCAGTGACTTCTTCACTTGGACGCCCCCAATTTTCACGACTAAAGGCAAATAAAGTGAGGACTTCGATTCCCAATTTTGGACAGTGCTCGACAATTCGTTTAACAGCTTTTGCACCGGCTTCATGCCCGGCAATACGAGGTAACTGTTTTTGCATCGCCCAACGACCATTTCCATCCATCACAATGGCAACGTGTCTTGGTTTTCCAATGGGATTTTCAGGCCTTAAGTGTGAAACCACTTAAATCTCCAGTAAATCAGCTTCTTTAATGCCGATGACTTTATCAATTTCAGAAATATATTTATCTGTTACTTTTTGGATTTCTGCTTCAGCACGACGTTCATCATCTTCTGAAATGGTTTTTGCTTTCAACGAATCTTTAATTGAAGTATTTGAATCACGCCGAATATTCCGAACGGCTACTTTGGATTTTTCGCCTTCATCGCGAATGATTTTAATTAATTCTTTCCGACGCTGCTCCGTTAATTGTGGCAGCGGAACTCGAATAACAGAACCTGCTGTAACTGGATTTAAACCTAGATCAGCATTTAAAATAGCTTTTTCTATAGTAGGGACCATGTTTTTTTCCCACGGCGTTACGGTGAGTGTGCGCGCATCTTCAACCGCAATATTCGCAACTTGTGTTAAAGGCGTATCATTTCCGTAATAAGAAATTTTTATATGTTCAATAATACCGGTATTTGCACGTCCTGTACGAATACGAGTGAGCTCTAACTTCAGCGCATCGATGCATTTAAGCATACGCTGTTCTGTATCTTTCACTAAGGCATTAACCATTATTCCTCTCCTCGTTCCACTAAAGTCCCAATGTCTTCAGAAAGGATCACTTTCTTGATATTGCCGGGAACGGCGATATTGAAGACTCTCAAAGAAATATTATGATCACGACACTGACAGAAAGCGGCTAAATCCATTACCCGCAATTCTTTATTCAAAACTTCACGATACGTAACGCGTTTGTACAATGTTGCACTTTTATCAATCATTGGATCAGCAGTATAAACACCATCAACATTCGTCGCTTTAAGAATCACATCGGCACCGATTTCGATGCCGCGCAAACTTGCTGCTGAATCAGTTGTAACCATAGGATTACCAGTACCTGCTGCAAAAATCACAACACGGCCACTATTTAAATGATGAATCGCTTTGCGACGATCATAATGATCGACCATTCCACTCATAGGAATGGCTGAGAAAACACGTGTATCAATTTCATTATTTTCAAAAACATCTCGCATCGCAATGGCATTCATCATGGTTGCTAGCATTCCCATATAATCGCCAGAAATTCGATCTAATCCTGCTTTGGAAAGTGCTGCGCCTCGAAATAAATTACCACCACCAACTACAATTCCCACTTGCACTCCCAGCGCAAGAACTTCTTTAATTTCTTGAGCTAATCGATGCAAGACAGCAGGATCAATACCAAAATTACTGTTGCCCATTAAGGCTTCACCGCTGAGCTTGAGTAAAACTCTATGATACAACGGCTTTTGGGACATTACTGAGCTCCCTGAACTTGGGCCATCACTTCTTCAGCAAAATTATCTTCACGTTTCTCAATGCCCTCACCTACTTCGAATCGTTCAAAGGCAAGTACTTTTGATTTCGCGTTATCTAATAATTTTCCTACTGACAGAGAAGGATCTTTAACGAATGGTTGCCCCAATAAACTTATTTCATTAACAAATTTTGAAATTCGCCCATCAATCATTTTTGCAATGATTTCAGGAGGTTTTCCACTATCTGCCGCTTGTGCAGTAAATATTTCACGCTCTTTTGTAATGATATCCGCAGGAATCTCATCGGGTGAAATTGCTTCCGGACGTGATGCGGCGATATGCATTGCAATATCTTTTCCTAACTCTTCGTTGTTGGAATCTAATTTCACAACAACTCCGATTTTATTGCCGTGACGATATTGAATAATCGGATGTTCAGACGACAAAATTTTAATTCGACGAATCTGAATATTCTCACCAATTTTTGCAACAAGTTCTTGTCGAGATTGTTCAACTGTGACATTTGAACCAGCTGTAATCGGTAGATTTCCAACTGCTTCAATATTGGTTTCTTTTGCAGCTAATGCTTGTTCAGCAGCATTATTCGCAAATAGTAAGAAGTTTTCATCGCGCCCCACAAAATCTGTTTCGCAATTAATCTCAACGATAATCGCGCTTTTTTGATCGGCGGTTAATTTAATAATGATTGCGCCTTCAGCAGCAATTCGGCCGGCTTTTTTATCGGCCTTTGCAGCACCTGCTTTTCGCATGGCTTCAATCGCAGCTTCAATATCTCCTTGAGATTCAACAAGCGCTTTCTTACATTCCATCATTCCCGCACCCGTTCTTTCACGCAATTCGCTCACTTGAGCAGCTGTAATTTTCATACTTATTCTCCTGTCGGGGTATCAACGGTTTCCGTTGATGATGGTTTTTCGTCAACTGATTTTACCTTGGTTTTAACATCAGTAATTTTAGTTGCTGGTGTTTTTGAAGCAGCATCCTTAATCACTGTTTTTTTTGCAGCAGGTTTTTTAGCAGAAGTTGCTTTTTCTTTATCAGCAGTTCCGCTCTTATCAGCTTCGCTCGCTACTACAGGTTTCTCTGCAGGCGCTTCCTCACGTTTTTTAGTCACTACTTTACGTGTACCAACTTCTTCTTTCTTCTTCACTTCAGGTTTTGGTTTTTCAGCTTGTTTAGGTTCTGAAGCTGCAATTCGTTCACGCGCAGTGATAATGACATCAGCTAATTGTTTGCAATAAACTTGAATTGAACGAATAGAATCATCATTTCCTGGAATCACATAATCGATAAAATCAGGAGAATTATTGGTATCAACAATACCAATAACAGGAATACTTAATTTACGAGCTTCTTCAATCGCGATGCTTTCATTGCCCACATCAACAATAAATAAAGCATCAGGCAATCCGCCCATATCTTTGATACCACCCAAACTTTGATCAAGTTTTGATTTTTCGCGAGTCAATGTAAGCCGTTCTTTTTTCGTAAATCCTTGAAAACGTGGACTCTCCATTAATTTTTCGAGATCACGGAGTCGACGAATTGATTGTCGAATAGTTTTGTAATTGGTAAGCATTCCACCTAACCAACGATGGTCAACAAATGGCATGCCAGAACGTAATGCATGTTCACGAATAATTCCAGATGCAACGTCTTTAGTACCAACAAAAAGAATCTTGCCTTTTTTAGATGCAACACTCGAAGCAAAATTCAGTGCTTCTTTAAACATGGGGAGTGTTTTTTCCAAATCGATGATGTGAACATTCAGACGTGCGCCAAAAATATATTGAGCCATTTTGGGGTTCCAGTAACGGGTTTGGTGCCCAAAATGCACGCCAGCTTCGAGAAGATCTCGCATAGAAACAGTAGACATAGTTATACCTCTAGTAGGGTTAAGCCTCCACCTCTCCCATTCTCTAACCAAAGCGGACAATGTCTACTTCAGCACCCTAGAGAACGTGTCGAAAGATGTGTGTATTTACTTTTAGAGCAACTCTCTGAGTCACTATAAATAGTATTTGCGTAAAACGCCGAAGCTTTATAACATAGTTTGTAGTGAAGAACAATCGATAGATCCGTTCTTTGGGTGTTTAGCGGCTTTTTTTAACATTTATGGCATTAAATATGACGATTCACATTAATTCACCGGCAGAAATCGAAAAAATGCGTATTGCAGGTCGCTTAGCTGCAGAAGTCCTGGAAATGATCACGCCCCATGTCGTCCCCGGAATTACCACCGAAGCACTCGATAAAATTTGCCACGATTATATCGTCGATGTGCAAGACGCCTACCCTGCTTCGCTGGGATATAAAGGTTTTCCAAAATCCGTCTGCACATCACTCAATCATGTCATTTGCCATGGCATTCCTGGCCCTCGAGAACTCAAAAAAGGCGATATTTTGAACATTGATGTCATCGTTCGTAAAGATGGCTATCACGGCGATACCAGCAAAATGTTTTTTCTAGGTGAACCTTCTATACTCGCGAAACGACTCGTTACAGTCACTCAAGAATGCCTTTATCTTGGCATTGAATTGGTTAAACCGGGTGTACATCTAGGCGATATCGGTGCAGCGATTCAAGCCCACGCCGAAAAAAACCGTTTCAGTGTAGTTCGGGAATTTTGTGGCCATGGAGTAGGAACGAAGATTCACGATGACCCGCAAATTCTTCATTACGGAAAAGCGGGAACGGGCGAAATTATCGAACCTGGTATGATTTTCACCATCGAACCCATGATCAACGCCGGCAAACGCGACCTCAAAATTCTCCCAGATGGCTGGACCGTCGTCACTAAAGACCACAAGCTCTCCGCTCAATGGGAACACACGATTCTAGTCACTGAAACTGGTAATGAAATTCTGACTTTAAGAAAAGAAGAAACTATTCGATAATATCCTCGACCATGTCGTCGCATCTTTAGTCGCATCTTTAATTGTTAGTACTTTCGAGAGATTCATATTAATCTATGATCAATCAGTCCCTCTCTGTTCTTATTTACCTCTATTTCAAACTAGCATATACGCTGTAGTAGTACTTACCAAGAGTAACTTCGACATATTCGCACTCCCAGCCCAACCCTTGATCGGCTGCTAATGGCGTCATATTCGGGAGTGAATCCATCAGATTTCGATAGTCGTCTCAATCACCTTATCGAAGAGAGATTTGACGATTTTTATAATCAGGTCTTTGATTACGTGCCTCCCATGCTCGCATTAAATTGATCGCAGCCACTGTCAGTGGATGATTTTTTGTCTTTAGTTCAACACAGCGATTTACTAGCATTCGATAATCGTCTGAATTAGTTTTATCCATTCTACTGTAGATTTGTAATATTTCTCTTAGATCACGTGTTGGCTGACCAACATACGGTCCATTTTGTACTTTACCCTGGATGGCAATGGCAAAATCGAGACTTGATTTAAATTCTCTACGGGCATTATCCAGTTTCTGTTTATTTAATATTAGATCTTCCATATAACTACGGTCACGCCCAGAAAATTTGAGGACAGAATTAATCTGTGAAACACAATTCTCTAGATTATCAAGCTTTGCTAGTAACATTCCAAAAATTCGAACGATATATCTCGAACTATCACCAATAGCATAATAAATTTTAGTTAGATTTTCTGGATCAACAGTTGCACCACTAGCAAGAAGTAATTCTACCATTTCATCCGCTCCAGCGATTATGGCTTCTTCTAACGGTGTGATACTACGCCTAATTCCCAAAATATTTTCATTGATATTAGCACCTTTACTAATTAGCAATCTTGCAATTGCAAGTACTGCTGAGTAGTCAGTACACTCATCCCAATTAACATGTCTACAAACGTTAAATAATGCTGATACTGTTTTAGGACCATATCGATTAGGTTTAGCTCCATTCGCCAATAATACTTCTACAACACGTAAATTTCTTTGACTATGAACACACATTGTTGTTACACAAAGAGGTGAATCGCCCTCCTTATTAAGTTGATTAACGCCCTTAGGATTTTTGTCGATTAGAAATTGTACACTTTCAGGATATCCTTCGCTAAAACAAGCATTATGAAGCGGTGTGTCTCCCCGCGTGTTAAGCTCACATAATGTTACTGATCCATGACCATCTAAAAGCTTTAAAATTTCTAACTGAGATTTATCACCAGCACTCGTTATTTGAAATAATTCATGTGCAGCAGTGTCGCCACTATTAGTGGTTAATCGGGGATCAGCACCTTTATCTAAGAGAACCCTAACATTTCCAGTTTGAACTTGATTACATGCGCACATTAACGGAGTTTGCCCAAATTCGTTACGCGCATTAGGATCAGCATTGGCAGCAATGAGCATTGTTAGGATCCTAGGATTATCCAATCGTGCCGCTAGATGTAAAGCTGTCTCCCCTCTCTCTGGAGTGATATTCTTTACTGAAGCACCCGAAGCGAGTAATAATTCAACAGCTCCTTCTGCCCCATTACTACAAGCCACAAGTAAGGCAGTCCAACCACCTTTTGTAAGTTGGTCTACTTTTGCTTCTTTTGATAGGAGCAAGCGCACTAAATTAGTATTTCCTTTTTCACTGGCCAAATGCAGCAATGTCCAACCATTATGTTGCATTCCAAAATTGACATCAGCACCAGCATTAACCAAATATTCTAGTATGGGGAATTTTTTTTCAAGAAAAGCTATATGTGCAGGAGTTTTACCACGGCTATTGAGAAGGTTTAGCTCTGCTCTGTTATTTACAAGTACCTCTACCGCTTCTTCATGACCCAAATGTGCCGCTAAATGCAAAGGATAATTACCATCCTGGTCCTGATCTAATGTCGTTCGAGTATTAATTGTTCTTGCTAATCGGGAAATATCACAGAGCGGACTATTAACTATATCTCCTTGATTAATCAAAAATTGCATTGGCAGTGGGTTATTTACTTCAATTGCTTGCCTAAAAAGGACGGCAATCAATCCCGCTTTTTCATCTTGAAGCATAAAAGAAGGTGTTGAAAATTGACGCTTATGATTATCTATCCGTAAGGTTATTGTGGGAGACCAATCAGACCCTAACATATCTGCTATTTTATCTACCGCATCAAATTCGAGATCAGATAATTCTTTTATATCGCTCCGCATAAATACACCCCATAATCTTTATAATTTAGCTAAATTAGCATAATATTTCGAAAAATACAATACTATGGTTTAAATATCAAAATATTTTTATAATAATTATAGCTATTAACAGCTTATTTAAAAATACAAAATTATAATATATAAACGAAACAGTCAAATCGACTGGCGATGCCCAAAGGGCTTCCAAGCGGGAGAAATAACGTTGGGCATGGAAGAGCGGCCCAACAAGCGAGCGGGAGCAATGGTGAATTCTCCGTAATGCTCGTTAATCTTATCTACTGCTTTATTAGTACTACGTCGCACGCGATCGTTAGGCATGAAAAGATCAAGCTGTTGGCTGTCAGGTTTTGGATCCAGGGCAGTGATTTGCACTTGTGAGAGAGGCTCACCATGCCAATGCTCTTCCATAAATTGCTGGCAAAGATCATAAATACACCGACCATCGGCACAGGGATAGGCTAATTTTGCTTTGGTCGCGATCCAATCCCAATGCATGCCCCGCAGCCCAATAAAGAAATGACTCGCTGCCATCTGATTACGTCGCAAACGTGCAGCGACTTTTTCACTCATGTGCAATAAATACATTTTTATCAGTCGTTCATCAGTGGTATTAGGAGGAATGACTTTGCCATGGCCAATAGATTTCGGATCAGCCACGTGCATGCGTAAAGGTTCGGGGTCGGCTCCCTGGCACATGTACCAAATACGTCGTCCGAGATTTCCAAAACGTTTGGACAAAATACTGATCGGGATTTTATCAATATCGCCGCACGTGATCACACCGTAAGAAGCCAGAAAACGACCAATGCCTTTTGCGATGCCACATAATTCTGTCACCGGCACATTTCTCAATCGCGCCTTTGCTTCCCAAGGGTAAATCACCTGAAAGCCGTCTGGTTTTTGGAGTTTTGCCGCATATTTGGCAGTTGTTTTATCGCCACTCAATCCTACTGAGCAAGATAAACCAGAAACTTCCAGTACTCGTTGTTTAGCTCGTTGAGCCATCGCAATCGGTGAACCGGATAAACGTTGACAACGAGACACATCTAAAAACGCTTCATCAACGGAAAATACTTCAATATCAGGTGTAATATCATTTAAAGCCTCCATGATGAGGGTCGATAATTCGGCATAACGGTGAGGGCGCGCTGCACACTGAATAATTTCAGGACACAATTCTCTCGCCTCAAAAAGTCGCATACCTGTTTTGACGCCAAAGCGCCGTGCCTCATAAGAACACGTAATCACACAAGAACCCTGCCTACCATTCGTAATGGCAACAGGCTGGCCTCGCAGCTCAGGAAAATCCATCTGCTCTACGGACGCGAAAAAAGCGTTCATATCGATTAAAATAATGGCTCGAGGCCACGGAGCCTCTGTTTTTGTTGTCATGCTGCTTCCCCACTCATTTTCTTTTTGTGACAACCAGCAAACTCAAGCAGCTCGCAAAGGGGGTGGGGTCAGGTTTAACATTGAAACCAGCTCCCGATTGACTGCCTTACACTGGGTCTTTTAAGAGCTGGTTTCAATGTTAAACCTGACCTCATCCCTTTTTTGACCACCCGCATTACCGAGATAAAAATCTCAACAACCCAACATAAATACCCTGCACTTTCACACGATCAGCCTGATACGTCATTGGCTTCAAATGCGGATTTGCAGGAACTAAAGTCACACTTCGATCCCTATTACGACGCAAACGCTTCAAAGTTGCTTCACGATCATCCACCAACGCAACCACGATTTGTCCGTCATCGGCTACATCAGCATGCTTGCACACCACCACATCACCATCGAAGATTCCTTCTTCAATCATTGAATCTCCTTTGACTTGTAAAGCGTAGTGATTTTCGCGTAAGAAAATATTGGCAATATCTACCGTGCGCTGATCTGAAATTGCTTCAATCGGCTGTCCTGCAGCAATACGCCCTAATAAAGGCAAATAACGTCGTTCGTTAGCTGAGTCGCAAAGTTCAATGCTGCGTTTACGGTTTGGAACGAGCCGAATCAATCCTTCAGCAACAACTCCCTGTACGTCACGATGCACTACTCCACGAGAAGTGATACCTCGCGCCTTAGCGATTTCAGCTAAAGTGGGCGAATAACTATTCTCTTCAATAAATTGGCGAATAAATTCATACGTCTTGCGTTGAGCGAGCGTTAACATAATAATGTCCTCCTTCAGGTTGCATACATCTTACAGTTTCCACCTCAGCGGTAACTGCCTTATCCTTCAAAGCCAGTATAGAGTACAAAGTGAGAACTTTCAAGTTTTTTTTACAATGATGGTCCTCACATAATCTAGCCTGAATAATATCCTGAATATTACATAAAGAATCTATTGCAAAGCAGAATCTAGGATAATTGCACTCTATTTCAAAATGATTTAAGAAAATGCGTTTATTTAAGTAGGGTAAACTATGCCCCAACAGACAGTTCCTCAAACCATGTTTATACCAAGCATTCATGTCCTTCTCGGAGCGATTAATTAGGCAATATTCAGGACATAATCTCCTTACTTAATGGGGATTTCAAAAAATATTTCCTAATAAATTTGACACGGACTTGTCAAAAATCAATTCGTAGTCTAAGATTTAGGAACACAACAGGTTTGTGTTTCATTTAATGACCTTACAGGAGAGTAATATGGTTAGTAAAAAAATGTTAGTTGCCTTAGCTGCAGCGAGTACATTAGGAATGTCTTTATCTACAGTAGCAGCAACTGCTTGCAACACTGGATGTCCAGGCGTTTATGTTGGAGCACAAGCTGGATGGGGCGAAGTTAAATACCGTAACCATCATGAAGGACGACATCATCATGATAACGGTGGATTCGGTG
The DNA here is from genome assembly GCA_019748175.1 of Gammaproteobacteria bacterium. Classification (NCBI taxonomy): domain Bacteria; kingdom Pseudomonadati; phylum Pseudomonadota; class Gammaproteobacteria; species Gammaproteobacteria bacterium. The sequence continues at coordinate 86,239 of JAIEPX010000011.1, read as the reverse complement.
GAAGAGTATACTTAGGTTACCAATTCAATCCTTACGTCGGATTGGAAACTGGTGTTGCTGGTTTCTTCAAAGATTCAGATCATCACCACGATCGCAATGGCAGCCACAACAATGTTGGCCAATGGGATTTACTCGCACGCGTTGGTACACCATTTGGTGACAGCGGTTTCCGTGGCGATCTAAAAGGCGGCGCTGCATACTTATTCAGCAGCCATGACCACCACAACCACGGACATGATCATGACAACATTATTCCAGCAGCTGGTGCTAGCTTAGCTTACAGCTTCTGCCATAACGTAATGGTTGATGTTTCTTACCTACACGGTTTTGGAACTAGCCATGAACATCATTATCGTGGAAGTCGCCAAGAACAAAATGGCGGACATCACCACCACGACAGCAATCGTGTGAAAAGCACAGACTTGGTTACACTTGGCGTAAGCTACCTGTTCCCAACGTTGTAATTTTCTTTAAAAACACCGCAGGAACTTCAACTGCGGTGTTTTTTTTTGCAAAGAATTTTTATTAAGTTCCAACTCCTTTCTTATCATCCCTATCAATTTGCGAATAAAAAATATATTATTATTGACATGATTACTTTCGAACATGTTAGCAAATATTTTGGCAATAGCGCGCAACGTATCACTGCACTCAGTGATGTTCAATTCACTGTAGCACCCGGAAAAGTATTTGGTGTTATTGGTCCAAGCGGAGCAGGAAAAAGTACTCTCATTCGCTGTGCAAATTTACTGGAACGTCCTGAAGAAGGACGAGTGATCGTTGACGGCTTGAATCTAACAACATTAACACCCCCAGAATTACGTAATGCCAGAAAAAAAATAGGCATGATTTTTCAACAATTTAATTTACTTTCTTCGCGCACTGTCTACGATAATATTGCTCTTCCTTTGGAACTCGACGGTAAAGATAAAACCAGCATAAAACAAAAAATTATGCCTTTACTCGAATTAACAGGATTAACCTCTAAACAAGATGCGTACCCGGCACAATTAAGCGGTGGTCAAAGACAACGTGTTGGTATAGCAAGAGCTCTCGCGAATCAGCCCAAAGTATTATTAAGCGACGAAGCCACTTCTGCGCTGGACCCCGAAAATACCCATGCGATATTACGATTACTTAAAGACATTAATGAGCAATTGGGCGTGACCATTTTAATCATCACTCATGAAATGGACGTTGTTAAAGAAATTTGTCACCACTTGGCCATCATGGAACACGGAAAAATCATTGAACAATCTGATGTGATTGAATTTTTTGGAAATCCCAAAACCGAATTGGCCCAACGATTTATTCAAAAAGCCGCGAAAGATCACTTACCCGTTGCAGTTAAACAACGGCTCCACACAGAAGCAACTCCGAATAGTAACCCGTTGTGGCATCTTTCTTTTCTAGGTAAAACCAGTCAAGAGCCATTAATAGCCCACTTAATGCAACAGCTATCAATCACCTTAAATATATTACAGGCGGATATCGAACTGATCCGTGATCAAACGATGGGAACCATGATTACTGAGGTATACGGTTCAGCAGAACAGATTCAGGCTGGGTATAAATATCTGCAAGACAAAGGCGTACATGTGGAGGTGATTGGTTATGTCAGACATCCTGAGTAATTCCATAAACGCTGCCTTTTATTCAGTCCTGTGGAAAGGCACGTGGGAAACACTGTATATGGTACTCGTTTCAGGATTCATGGCGGTGGTTTTAGGTACCCCACTCGGACTTTGGTTATTTGCGACGCGCCATAAAAATCTCAGTGAAAACATTATAATTAACAAGATCTTAAGCGCCATAATTGATGTGACACGTTCATTGCCATTTATTATCCTTCTCATCGCGATAATACCCTTCACTCGTTGGGTGATTGGCACGACAATCGGCACCACGGCCGCTATCGTTCCACTCACCATCGCCGCGATTCCTTTTATGGCGCGTGTGGTTGAAAATGCCCTACTCGACATTAATCCAGGATTAATCGAAGCAGGAATGAGTTTTGGCGCAAGCACTACTCAAATTCTTTTAAAAATACTGTTACCCGAATCATTACCTGCACTCATTAACGGAATTACCCTAATGCTCATCAGTCTTATCGGATATTCAGCAATGGCTGGCGCTGTCGGAGGTGGTGGATTAGGAACCGTTGCCATCAATTACGGTTATCAACGCTTCGATATTACCATTATGTTAGCCACAGTTGCGATCCTCATTATCATAGTGCATCTTATCCAATATCTTGGTAATCGACTTTCACGTAAACTTAATCGTCAATAAGGATTCACATGCGATTTTTTAGGCTGCTCGGACTACTCATCACGATTTCTATTTTTACAACAGCGTGTAATAAACATCGAGGTGACAATGAATTATATGTGGGCACAATCGCGGGTCCTGAAACAGCATTAATGGAAGTCGCTAAAAAAGTCGCTGAAGACAAATTTCAATTAAATATCGTTATTGTTGAATTCAACGATTATTCATTGCCAAACCAGGCTTTAGCTGATGGCAGTATTGATGCCAATATGTTTCAACATCAGCCGTACTTAGACGCTGCTGTCAAAGCCAAAAATTATCCAATTGTCACCATTGGAAAAATGTTTATTTACCCTGTTGGCGTATACTCCTCTAAATGGAAAACACTGAATCAAATTCCTGACAAAGCCATCGTTGCGGTTCCCAACGACCCCAGTAACGAAACACGTGCTTTAATTCTTTTGCAACAAGGTGGACTCATCACACTAAAATCCAAACACAGTGACACCCTCAGCCCCCAAGACATTGAAAAAAATCCTAAACACTTTCAATTTAAAGAACTCGACGCTGCACAACTTCCACGGGTATTACCCGACGTTGATATTGCTGTGATCAACACCAATTTTGCTTTACTCGCCGGTCTCAATCCTAAAGACAATGCCTTACTCAAAGAAACGGCAAACTCCCCTTACGCAAACGTTGTCGCCGTCCGCACCGACGACAAAAATGATCCCAAATTCCAGCAACTCCTCGAAGCCCTCCACTCCCCGGAGGTCCTCAAAAAAGCCGAGCAGATCTTCAAAAATCAGGCAATTCCTGCTTGGAAATAACGGTGTCGCGTCTTGAGTTGTGAGAGGTTTTAAGAAATTTGTGATTTAGTTACGTATAAAGCCGAGTATATTGATGAAGAAACAGTTATATGTTTTGAATCAATTGAAAAGTTAGACTGCGATGCGAGTTATAGCCTGACGCCGAATCGACTCTCCACGGCTTGCATTTTATTATTTTTTGGTATATAATCGCTGTTTTTATTATATTAGGTAAGTAACTATGAGTAAATTAAAAGAAATCAAAACCGCGGACATATATTTTGGCAATTGCTTACTGGGCAGTATGAATGAAAAACTATATTGGGTAGCTCCTGAGAAAAAGGAAGCAGTACAAACCGTTATGTTTGCCATGGCTGAAGAGATATTTGCCGCTTTTAATATAGTACCTTCACTTGAATTAGTTAAACTAACCAAAGATAAACAGCTGATATCTTTTAAGTTATTATCTACCCATTCGAACAGAAGAGGCTTATATCCATTCGATACAATTCAATGTCAAGGATTGCACGTTAGCCTGCAATCATTAAAAGAAAAAATTATGGCGGCTGGTATTCGTAAAGAGATTCTTACACTGTTGATAGAAGCCCCAGAAACATTAGTGCCAATTGTTGCAGATCTAATAAAAATTATTGACCATTTTTTGGCTGAGCAAGAAAAACAAACAATAATTCACTTTTGGGAAGACAAACTTGCAATTTTGCCTGATGAAAAGACACCCACTATAAAAAGCGAGTACTGGAAGCAAAAACATCTAACCCCAGAACTAATTAGTCAAATTTTCTTTTCTTATGATAGTTATAAAACACATAAAAATAACATCTCACATGAGGCTCTATATTCGGATCATAAACTTCTGAAATCAACCCCTGAAAAACATCACCTAATAACATATACACATTTCTTCAAGTTGAATCAGAATAAAATAAATTATGCCGCTGAATTTAATCAACACCAAATTCTGGATGAGTTTGCTCGTCAGCAGCATATTGATTTATTTAATCATCGTTATGAAGATTTCCTTGATAATTTGAAACGATTGCTAAGAAGAAATCTGACCATTGTACGATTTTTGCTCGTTCTAGTCGATAACGATGGCAATCGATTAATGCCGCTAACACAACAAAATCTAGTAGCCGTATGCACAGCTATCACTAATCACGAAACTGATCTACAAAACAATACTGGTCGATTAGAACGGCTTTTTTATTTATGTTCTCAATCTAAAAAGTTTAGTTGTGAAGTGATAAACTGGATGCGCATGTATGAGCACCACTGCGCAAGCAACGAGTCAGCTATTTCCTTTCCAGAGTTATTGTTAACGTATTGCGCAAACTTTCCCGAACACGTAGATGATACAGGCCCATTGCCATTACGGACACTCTGTGCAAAATTCATACGAGATAAAATTCCACGTCATCAAGTTCCTTATGCAGTGGCACTTGAGTTAATTGATGAAGAAAATGTGCTGCCCAATGGAATCGGCGATGATCAGAATGTTGTAGCATTGCTTTCAGCTCTGGTTAGTCAACCTTCTCGGGTAGCTCATTTACAATTAGGAATGTAAGCGTCTCCAAATATGTCAAGACGCGACGCCGAATAACGTAAAAAAGTTTTGAGTGGTTTGATGCGCAACCTCTTCAACAGTGACATTTTTGAGCTCAGCAATTTTTTCAGCGACATAACGAACATAGGCGGGCTGGTTGGGTTTTCCGCGATAGGGAACAGGTGCGAGATAAGGGCAATCTGTTTCGAGCAGTAAACGATTTAATGGCACTTTCTGAGCAACCTCATGCAAAACGGTGGCATTTTTAAATGTGACGATGCCCGCGAGAGAAATATAAAATCCTAATTCCATCGCTTTTTCTGCAACCGTAAAATTTTCTGTGAAGCAATGCATAACGCCTTTCACTTCATCAGCACCCTCCTCTTTTAAAATTCGTAGGGTATCTTCTGCTGCATCACGTGTGTGAATAATCAAAGGCAATTTTGTAATTTTTGCTGCCTGAATATGTCGTCGAAAACGCGCTTGTTGTTCAGCATGATCACCTTGAGTGCGAAAATAATCTAATCCTGTTTCACCGATGGCGATTATGCGGGGATGTTGCGCAGCTTTAACTAAATCATCGAGAGAAGGTTCTTGCTCTCGCGGTTCATTAGGATGTAATCCCACCGTAGCGTACACATTGGGATATTGCTCAGCCAACGCAAGGATGGTTGGCACATCATCAAACGTAATAGCCACACACAGAAAATGTTCCACACCAAAATCTTTTGCATTTTTCATCAGATCTTCAAGAGGAAGATTATGCGCTTCGCTTAACCAATGCAAATGACAATGTGTATCGACTAATGATATTTTTTTCATCGATTATTTTCTCCGCTGTTCAAGATGCAACGAAAGCAACAACGATTCGAACAACAGTTGAACATTCGGATTTGAACTGCTCAATACTCTTCGTTTAGACGTGTAAATTTCTGTTAAAAATGACCACAGTTGATGAAGCGTAAACGCTGGTATTATATTTTGCATTTCCTGAGCACGATGAATATGTTGTAATTGCGAGGATTTCAACCCGAGTAATAAACGAATCATGTCTTGTATCATTGTAGAAATAATTGTCAGCACCTGTTCTGCAGATTGTTTGGCCCATTTTTCTGCCGCTTTAAGCACCGATAATTTGCCACGCAATACCTCTAGAAAATCCGCTGCAATTTGATCATAGTGTTGCCACTCTCCAGATTCTGCTAAACGCAACGCTTGCACAGGCAATCCATCAGCCAAAGCCATTAACTCAGTTGGTTTAGGTAAATCCGATTTTAATTCCGAGGTTAACCATTGCAATGCTTTTTCGTCAGAGGGCGGCTGCACACGAATTTCCTGACAACGACTGCGAATAGTAGGCAACAAACCTGCGGGACGATCACAGACAAGCAAGATCACCACTTGCCCACTCGGCTCTTCTAAAGTTTTCAATAATGCATTCGCAGAGGCACGATTCATTGCTTCAGCAGGATGAATCACCACAACTTGACAATGACCATAACTCGTTTTGCTCAACGCTTCTGTGAGATCACGAATTTGTGCAATGCCAATTTGTTTTTTGTCTTCTTCTGGAGATATAGCCCAATAATCAGGATGACTATTTGCGACAAACCATTGGCATGAATGACAATGACCGCAGGCTTGCGGCTCTTTTTTCGAACACAATATTTTTTTTGCAAGCTCAACAGCAAATTCGGATTTACCAAGCCCCGCACTTCCAGAAATTAATAATGCGTGGGGAAGTTTACCTTGATGCAAAGTATTAACGGTTTTTTCCCATGTTTTTTCCAACCAAGGTACAATCACTTCTCACCTCGTTTAAAAAAATCATCAAAAATACGATGTACTCTTTCTTGCACTTCACTCACAGAACCGCGCGCATCAATTAATCGAAAACGTTCCGGATAATCGCGAGCACGTTGATGATAGGACTCTCGAACTCGCTCAAAAAAAGTAATGGTTTCATTTTCAATACGATCTTTTTCTCCACGTGCAGCAATTCTATCTAATCCCACTTCAATAGGAGCGTCCAGCAGTAATGTTAAATCCGGTTGTAAATCATTGATGAAATGTTGTTCCAATAATCGAATTTTTTCAACAGGAATTTGACGTCCACCGCCTTGATAAGCAAAACTAGCATCTGTAAAACGATCGGAAATAACAATTTTTCCAGCATTTTTAGCAGGCAAAACAACGGTCTGAACATGTTGAATGCGGCCCGCAAAATACAATAACAATTCGGTTTCTGCGTGCATAATTTCATCATAGTGAGACAAAATAACTTGACGAATTTTTTCGGCAATTTCAGTACCACCAGGTTCTCGGGTTAAGAGATAATCAAACTTTTTTTCTTTCAAAAATTCGGCGAGGCTAGCAATCACAGTGCTTTTCCCCATGCCTTCAGTGCCTTCAATGGTAATAAACAATCCTTGTGTCAATTTCATGATGGATGACCTTTCTCAGTGTTAATCGTTTTCAAAGGGACATTATTAGATTGCTCACGATGACGGAATTTGTGGATCGCGTCATGATGTTCTGCAAGTGTCGCTGTAAATTGATGAGTGCCATCGCCTTTACTCACATAATAGAGGGCATCTCCATCAGCCGGATGTAATGCCGCATTTAAAGAAGCCAAACCCGGCATGGCTATTGCCGTGGGCGGCAGCCCTTTAAATAAATAGGTATTATACGGAGAATTGATTTTTAAATCTTCTTTTGATAATTGCCCAGTATAGTGTGAGCCTAAAGCATAAATGACCGTCGGGTCTATTTGCAGAAGCATATTATTATGAAGCCGTCTTAATATTACACCCGCAATAATAGCACGCTCTTCAGCAACAGCTGTTTCTTTTTCGATAAGCGATGCCACTATCACCGCTTCATCAGGAGATAAATACGGCAAATTAGGCACACGTTGTTCCCATGCTTTTGCCAATTCTTTAGACATCATCTGAAAAGATTCTTTTAATATCGTTGACTCACGCGTTCCTCGCGCAAATTTAAACGTATTAGGAAAAAAACGTCCTTCGGGATTTTTGTCTGGCGCGCCTAACATCGCCATAATCTCTTCAGGTGTTTTTCCCAGACAATCATGTTTTAGGTACTGATTTTTTTCCAAGGCATCAAACAGCTGAGCAAATCGCCACCCTTCTACAAAAGTAATTTCACGATAACGAACTTTTCCAGCCATTAAAAAACGAAGTAATTGCGACGGAGTGATATTGGTTGGGACTATATATTCGCCCGCTTTCAAGTACTTCGTTACATTTTCAAGTCGTGCCATAAAAACAAAAGCTTTCGGTCGTTCAAGAACACCTTGAGTATGCAGAATATTAGCAATGCCGTGAATTGAAGTACCCGGCGGAATAAACACTTCAGCCACTTGAGAATTTTTTGATGGAACAAACTTGAAACCGTACCACTCAATCCCTACGCATAATAATACACTAATTAAAATTATGCTCGCGATGAATGATCTCACACTCTATATCTTCTTAAAAATAATACTGCCGTTGGTTCCGCCAAAACCAAAGGAATTGGATAATACTGCCTGAATTTTTCTTTCTTGTGCAGTATGCGGTACAAAATTCAAATCACATCCTTCGTCAGGATTGTCTAAATTAATCGTGGGCGGACAAATTTGATCGCGAATAGCAAGTACAGAAAAAATAGATTCAATTGCACCAGCAGCACCAAGCAAATGACCTGTCATTGATTTTGTTGAACTAACAGCCAATTTATTTGCATGATCGCCAAAAGTTTGTTTAATAGAACTTGCCTCAAGTACATCACCTGTCGGCGTTGATGTTCCATGTGCATTAATGTAGTCAATATCTTCCGGATTCATTCCCGCATCACGTAAAGTATTCATCATCGCTTTAACAAATCCTTTGCCTTCATCATCTGGAGCCGTGATATGAAATGCATCGGCGCTCATACCAAAGCCTGCTAATTCAGCATAAATATTGGCACCGCGTGCTTTTGCGTGTTCGTATTCTTCCAAAACCAACACACCAGCCCCTTCACCCAAAACAAATCCATCGCGATCACGATCCCAAGGTCGACTCGCTTTTTCGGGTTCGTCATTTCGAGTTGATAGTGCGCGTAATGCTGCAAATCCGCCAACACCTAACGTTGTGGTCGCCATTTCTGTACCACCCGTTAAAAATACATCAGCATCGCCGTAGCTAATCATTCGTGCTGCAGTGCCAATATTATGATTGGCCGTTGTGCACGCAGAAACAATTGAAAAATTAGGTCCTTTCAAACCGAACTTGATTGAGATCATACCAGCGACCATATTAATAATAACGCTAGGAATGAAAAAAGGTGAAATTTTACGCGGACCCGTCGCAGCAACTAAATCACGAGTATGTTCAATTCCAGGCAAGCCACCAATACCAGAGCCAATGAGCACACCAATTCGATCTGCATTACCTTCATTGACAGATAGACCCGAATCTTCAAGGGCTTGAGTAGCAGCTGCGACACCGAACTGAATAAATAAATCATTTCGTCGAGCTTCTTTTCCATCCATATACAAAGACACATCAAAATCTTTAACAGCTGCAACGATTTTCGAAGAATAATCACTGGCATCGAACGCAGTAATTAATCCAACGCCTGATCTACCCGCAACAATATTTGACCAGGTATCTGCAACATTAAGACCCAGTGGAGAAACCATACCTACGCCGGTAATTACAACGCGTCTTCTAGTCATGATGGTTTCCCCCTAAATATACGCGTAAACCTCGCGGTTTCCGCGAGTAAGCTTATGCAGTATCTTTAACGTGAGTTTGAATATAATCAATGGCTTGCTGAACTGTTGTGATATTTTCAGCTTCTTCATCTGGAATTTCGATTTCGAACTCATCTTCGAATGCCATGATTAATTCTACAGTGTCTAAAGAATCAGCACCGAGATCGTCGATAAATAAAGAAGTTCTAGCCACTTCTTCGGATTTGACACCCAATTGTTCAACGATGATATTGATCACTCTATCAGCAACTTTGTTGTCACGATCTTCAATAATTGCACCCATTAACTAATCCTCATAAAATTGTCAAAACACAGATTGTCGGTGTTTTACTCAACACCAACCGCCTAGTGTATTCAAACAGCCAGAACTTGCAAGAGTTTCTTTTAGTCAGTGAAAATATATAGTGAAATTAGCGATAAATCTAAGAGTAATTATATAAAAAAAGCGTCGGCTTTTAACGCCAGGCATTTTTTATACGGACAGGCATGCGTGTATGCATTCAGCCCAGTAAAATTGTATACGAATGATCAATCCTTAAGCCGGATTATCCTAGTTTCTGGTTACCTCATGCCATCATGCCCAAGTCTAGTCAGCGCAATGCTAACTTGCATGCCTCACTCCAGATTCGATTGATATGACAATAGGTCAAATTCACGCTGAACAATTTCGCAAAGACCCTCAGTGTAATTGTGCTCTACTGGCCAGTATATTCAGTGCCGCGATTACCTTTGCCATTATAACACTGCACGTCGTCTTTAGAGCCTGAATACACGATGTTGATAACACTATAGCCAGCTCCGGTGAAGGTGCTATCCTGAGCGGTGAAATAGAGTTGATTGAGAATATTGCTGGTGTTTGGCCCATTAAAAACACAGACGCCAATTCTACACCCGGTAATCGTCTGATTAGTTGCCATTACTGTGACAGATTGCACATTGGGTTGTACCTCACAGTAAAATTCCCCTGGTGAATATGGAAGTGAGGTAAAATGAAATTCAAGTATTTGTGTCTCTTCCCCACCTATTAGATTAGCTGCAGAAGCTGATAATGCTAAGCTCATCAATAAAATTGCCGAAAGAGATTTCTTCATCATGATCATACTACTCAGTGTTAATTGAATCGGTATTATGACATATCTTCTTCAAATGAAGAAGGATTCTAAATCATGATCATGCCACCGTTCACATGGAGTGTAACGCCAGTGATATAGGAAGCAGCATCGGAAGCAAGGAAGGCAACGGCATTGGCGATGTCTTGAGGCTGGCCAATTTGTTGCATTGGAATTCTTTCTAAAATGGCATTTTTTTGTTCGTCATTTAATGCTGCGGTCATGTCGGAGGCGATATAGCCTGGCGCGACTACGTTGGCGGTGATGCCACGTGTTGCAATTTCCTGCGCGAGGGATTTGTTAAAGCCAATTAACCCTGCTTTTGAAGCAGCGTAGTTGGCTTGCCCAGGATTTCCAGAGGCACCTATAACAGAGCTAATTGAAATAATACGACCCCAACGTGCTTTTACCATTGCGCGAATGCAGGCTTTTGTTAAACGGAAAATCGCCGTTAAATTAGTATTAATGACATCATCCCATTCTTCATCTTTCATTCTCAGCAATAAATTATCACGCGTTATTCCCGCATTATTCACCAGAATTTCTGGCGCACCGAATTTTTGTTCGACTGTAGTTAATGCAGTTTGAATAGAATCAGGATTTGTGACATTTAACACTACCCCCACTCCATTAAATCCTGCAGCTGAAAAATAAGCAGTGATCGATTCTGCACCTGCTTCACTGGTCGCTGTTCCAACAACGCTAACACCTTTTTTCGCTAGTTCTAATGCGATCGCTTTGCCAATTCCTCGCGTCGCTCCTGTCACTAATGCCACTCTATTTTGCTCAGACATGTCACTATCCTCCTATTTTTCCAACACGGTAATCAATTGCGTTTCTGCACTTAAATCATTCACCACAATAGCATTATCAATTCGCTTTACTAATCCTGCCAACACTTTTCCAGGACCACATTCCCATAATGTTTTGATTCCATTTTGTGAAAGCATCTGAATCGTTTCTACCCATCGCACAGGATGATCTAATTGTTCGGCTAATGCATGACGAATATCATCAGGATGCGAATGACTTGCTATATCCACATTGTGAATCACTTTAATTTTTGGAATAGAAATTTTAATATCAGCCAAAGCAGTAATTAATTTTATTTTTGCTGATTTCATCAGCTCACAATGTGACGGCACACTCACCGGAATTTTTTTCGCTAATTTCGCTCCAGCAATTTTTGCCAAATCAATTAATCGCTCAACAGCGGCGTTTTCACCCGCCACAACAGTTTGCCCAATCGCATTAAAATTGGCAGGAGAAACCACTTCGCCTTGAGCGGCTTCTTCACAAAGCGCGGCAATGCGCTCGTTGTCGAGTCCAATAATTGCAGCCATTGCACCAAATCCTACGGGCACCGCCTCTTGCATATATTGGCCTCGTGCGCGCACTAATTTTAATGCATCACCAAAATCAATGGCCTCAGCGCACACCAACGCACTGTATTCACCTAAACTATGTCCTGCTAAAAAAGCAGGCATCATGGCTTTTTTTTCATTCACAACTCGCCACAATGCAACGCTGGCTGCTAATAAAGCAGGCTGAGTAATTTCGGTTGAATTTAATTTATCTTCAGGACCTTGCGCAATAATATTACTTAAATCATAGCCTAAATGCTGATTAGCTTCTGAAAAAGTGGACTGAATAATGGGGTATTGATCAACAAGACTCATCAACATTCCAACTGATTGAGAACCTTGCCCCGGAAAAATGATCCCTAATTCTTTTTGCATGATATTAACTCCTCAAAACCTTTTTCACCTAAATTCCAATCGCGAAATCTAAGTATAATAATCACACATCTCACATTTGATCATTACTGAGAGAAAAGAATTTTGTCACAAAAGTTTCTCGAACTCGACAATATTATTCTTCCGAGAGTGATGTATTATTTAAAGTCTCTGCAACTAAATGTTCAATTCTTTCTCGCACATTCATACGCACTTGTAGCATAGCTTCCGAAATAGCATAAGTAAAAGCGCCTACATCTGCACCGCCATGACTTTTAATCACAATGCCCCGTAATCCCAATAAACTGGCTCCATTACGGCGACCTGGATCGATGGCATATTTTAATCGTGTGAAAATCGGTCGTGAAAGTAAAGCTAGGAATTTTGACCACAAATTAAATCGATAGGATTCTTTGAGATAATGTGCGAATAATTTTGCTGCACCTTCTAAGGTTTTTAAAGCAACATTTCCTACAAATCCATCACACACAACCACATCCACCTTACCAGAAAAAATGGCATCACCTTCAATATAGCCCACATAATTTATCGTATCACTTTCTATTAATCGCTGTGCAGCTTCTTTGACTTGGTCATTCCCTTTCATTTCTTCAGAGCCAATATTCAATAACCCAACGCGCGGATTATCAATGTTATCCACCGCCTTACACAATAATGAACCCATAATCGCAAATTGAAATAAATGTTCCGCGGTTGAATCGACATTGGCACCCAAATCTAATACTCGAACTTCTTTGTTCTCAATCATTGTGGGTAACGAAGCGATTATTGCTGGTCGATCGACACCAGGTAGCGTCTTTAGTACAAAACGAGCAATAGCCATAAGTGCACCAGTATTTCCCGCACTAACGCAGGCTTGAGCTCGTCCCTCTTTCACTAAATTGATGGCCACTCTCATCGATGAATCTTTTTTTGAACGCAGCGCAACAGACGGCAAATCTTCCATAGTTACATTTTGGGATGCCGACTGAATCTCGATGCGATTCGCAAACGCGTGATGGGTAAGTTGAGATTCTAATTCGTATTGATCACCCACCAAAATTAATCGCAATTCTGGATGTTGTGCCAAGGCTTTTAACGCAGCAGGAACAGTGACTATGGTGCCATAGTCACCGCCCATTGCATCAATGGCAATGGTGGTATATTCCAAGGTGCTTACTCTTCGTCGTCAGCCGAAAGTTCCGCTTTTTCAACGACTTGTCGACCCTTATAATAGCCATCAGCCGTCATATGGTGTCTTCGATGAGTTTCACCAGAAGTTTGATCAATCGTGATCGCTGGATCGCTTAACGCACTATGTGCTCGTCTATTTCCGCGTCTTCGCGGGGGAATTCTACTCTTAGGTACTGCCATTTATTACACTCCTCACATGTTTATTGCATGAATCAAGCAAAGCTTGATTCTGCTATCACTCGGGTTAACTTCCACGAGAATCGCTGAGTTTCTTCAGAACCGCAAAGGGATTGCTCTGCTCATCAGGCCCGCTACTCATCCACTGGCTGGGTAACGAGACCGAACACTCACCTTCTGAATGACTCGGCATTACAGGTAAATTCAACAACAACTCATCTTCGATGAGCGATCCTAAATCCACACCACTTTCAGTCACTAGCAAAGGCTCATAAGATTCCGGCAACTCTGCTATTGCGTCGTTATCGGCCACTACAGCCAACTCGACTGAATGCGCAATCGGATAAGGCATCGGCTGTAAACACCGCCCACACTCTAATATGCACTCAGCACTCACACTCATACGCACTATCGTCCGCATCGCAGCATCGTGCATAAAATGCAATGAAAAGTCAACACTACCCCCCGATTCTTTCAAGAGGGGCATTAATCGTTCACATTGTTGCAAAGGTAATTGACCTTGAATCTCTTCATTATGCTTTGCTAATTGAACGGGATTAATATTTTTCGGTAAAACTACAGTCGCCATCCCTCAAATGATACTTAATTTATAGGTATTGTGTCAAAGAATAAATACTTATATCCGCAATTCCTGTCCAAAGAAAATCTATGCCTTCAAGGTGATAGAACAGCTTCCTTTCGCGATGAGGGGTTTTAAAATCAACACCCCTGAATACAGGGCAGTGAGCTGCCAAAACACCCAAATTCCTTGACCGGGAGATGCTGTCGTTATATCCTGAGGGAAGTTGTTCGTCGATTTTTGTAGTATAAGGAGATACCATGACTCGATTTTTAAACACTGCGCTGGTCGCTGTGCTGATGATTCTCACACTCGGCTTAGCAACCGTTCATGCAAATCCCGCTCTCAATCAACCGGCCGGCGTTATCTTGAAAGAAATCACGCCTAACAATCCTAATCTACGCAATCCCATGATACAACCTGTCACACTCGTCAACTGGGTGCGTGATGCTGCTGTATTATCATTCTATTATAACCATAACAATGTCGATATGTGGTTAAACGATTATTCACATTATTTTACTCCTTTGGGATGGATTCACTACTACAATGCCCTCAGAAAGTCCGGCAACATTGAAAGAGTCAAAAATGAACGAATTACCGTCACTTCAACACCACTCGAGCCCCCTAAAATTCTATGGGAAGGTGTTGATTTAAATACCTACAAATGGCAAGTTCAAGTCGCTCTACTCGTTCACTATCAGGCAGAAACTGGAAGGACTGTTGAGCAAAAATTGATGGTCACCATGATGTTGCGCCGCACTGATGCTCCTAACAACAAAAATGGGATAGCCATCGATCAATTCATCGCAAAACCCTATTAAAAGATGAAAGAAAAGTTTAGCTTAATTTTTTAATCTGGCTAACTACTATAAATCTTTGGATATTTATTGATTATGGAATAACTCCCCTATGAATGACGAAAATTGGGACTCTGGCTTGGTGGACGATATAGATAATTCATTCGAAAATATCGATAAAATCTGTAAAAATAACCCTAATAAAGCTTTCTCAGATTTGATATTAACGATCAGTAAAATAAACTACCTGACAAATTCAGTCTTACAATCTTCAAATACGAATATAATAAAGCTAAATTTGTTCTGGAACACATTAAATAATAAACTTCAAAGTTGGTATTCAAACATCATGAATATACTCAATAAGCTAGCCGGCAATATTCAACCTAAATCATATACACTTACAATCGGGTATCCATTGTCTATATCAATAAGTGTAACGTGGTAAACCGATAAATTGGTATAATACTAGATACCCCGTATCCTTACCTATATTTTTAGGGATGATGGCGCTGCGTCTTGAGTTGCTGGGCAAAACTAGGCTCAAGCACCGCACAAAATGTTACAGGTTCGTTAGTACGAGGATCTTGGAAGCACAAACTGGCGGCATGGAGATATAAACGGTGTCTAAGGGGTCCTTTTAGAATCTTATCACGTTCACGATCACCGTATTTTGTATCACCGATTATGGGATGCCCAATGGCTTTGGCGTGAACACGTAATTGATGAGTGCGCCCCGTTAAGGGGCTCGCAAGCAGTAAGGTTGAGTGCATAAAACGTTTTAATACTTTAAAGTGTGTAACACATTCTTTACCGTTGGGATTCACTTTAACCATCCGCTCCCCCGAAACCAATACATCTCGTAATAAGGGTAAATCGACCTTTTTACGATCAAATTCACATCGTCCGTGAACTAACATAAGATAAGTCTTTTTAACCGTTTTAGCTTTAAATTGTGCTTGTATATTTTTGTTTATACTGGATTTTTTACTAATCAATAAACAGCCTGAAGTATCCCGATCAAGCCGATGAACCAGTTCCAACATTTTTGCATGAGGCCTTAATAATCGGAGGGTTTCAATCACACCCAACACCACCCCGCTCCCGCCATGCACAGCTATGCCAGAGGGTTTATTTAGCACCAAAATATCTTGGTCTTCAAAAATTATCTCTTGCTCAAGGTCCTTGAGTTTTCGATGCGCTTTTTTGATATCAATAAGAGGGGGGGCTTCTCTTCTCCGTAACGGCGGAATTCGCACCACATCACCTATTTTTAGACGATAATCGGCGCCAATTCGCCCCTTATTGACGCGAACTTCACCCGCACGAAGGGCCCGATATAATCGAGACTTCGGAACACCCTTGCATATTTTAACCAAGAAGTTATCAATGCGTTGCTGATCAGATCCCTCATCAACGATGATACTTTGAACTTGGACGAACGATTTGTCAGCCAAAACCACCCCTCAAAATTAACCTGAAATCCCCCTTTATGGGAGTATCGCTAATTTGCCTTCAACTAGAAAGTTTGTTATAATGAGTTTTACATTGAAACGCGCAAAGTACAGTTTACCATAAAAATGCGCAAATGAGTGATTTTATTGGATTGCAGCGGTCCTCAAGTAATGAGGTACAGCTGAAACGAATGGGTATTGTGGAGGATTCCACAATGAAAATTAAACGCATCGCGCTGAGAAAGATTCGGCGGAGCTAAAATAAGTTGAGCGAATTCTAGGAATTTGAAAACTTTAGAGAATGTGATGATGGAAGGATCTACTAGAACAGAAAATACAAGGTTAAATATAATATCCCCGTATACCATTTCTACATCACGACGTGCAATCTCTGCAAGTGAGAGCACGCTCCCTAGCTCTTAGGCCGGTATCCCTTATCGCGGTACTGACATGAGTTGAATATAATGGAAAGAATGTTAATTAATGCTTCTCAACGTGATGAGAAGCGTGTTGCGATCGTCGCTGAAAATGTCCTGTATGATTTCATCACTGAACGTCCTGGTTTCGAACAAAAAATTGGGAATATCTATCTAGCCAAAATTACCAGCATAGAGCCCAGCCTCGATGCTATATTTGTTGATTACGGTAGTGACCGGCACGGTTTTTTACCCCTCAAAGAAATTTCTAGAGAATATTTCATCTCAAAACCCGATCATGAGGGCCGTCAAAACATTCGCGATTTGCTCCGAATTGGCCAAGAAATTATGATCCAAGTAGAAAAAGAAGAGCGAGGAAATAAAGGCGCTGCATTAACTACTTACATTAGCTTAGCGGGATCCTATCTTGTTCTAATGCCCAACAGTCCACGTGCCGGTGGTATTTCTCGACGAATCGAAGGCGACGAGCGCGATCAACTGCGTGAGATTTTAAATCAAGTGAGCGTTCCCGAAGGTATGGGATTAATTGTCAGAACAGCCGCTATCGGACGAACAAACGATGAACTGAAATGGGATCTTGAAGTCCTTCTTTCTCATTGGAGTAATATTGTCGCTGCTGCAAAAACACGATCAGCGCCTTTCCTAATTCACCAAGAAGGAAATGTGGTCATTCGTGCAATTCGAGATTATGTCCGTCAAGATACTACTGAAATCATCATCGATGACGAAACAGAATTTCAAAATGCAAAACATTATCTCGAGCAAATTCGCCCTGATGTCGCAGACCGCGTTAAACTTTACACAGATTCCACACCACTTTTTAGTCGTTATGGCATCGAACATCAAATTGAAACAGCTTATAAACGATCAATAGACTTACCTTCTGGCGCCTCGATCGTAATCGATTACACTGAAGCATTAGTCTCAATTGACGTTAACTCTGCCCGCGCTACTAAAGGTAGAAATATTGAATCGACAGCATTTAATACCAATCTTGAAGCAGCCAAAGAAATTGCACGACAATTACGTTTACGCGATATTGGTGGCTTAATTGTCATCGATTTTATCGACATGCTTGATCCTAGCAATCAAGTGGAAGTAGAAAAACACCTCAGCCGAGCTCTCAAAAACGATAGAGCCCGAATTCAAATACAACGAATATCTCGATTTGGCTTGCTTGAAATGTCACGTCAACGATTGAGACCATCTTTGAGAGATTCACATCAGCATGTTTGCCCAACCTGTAGTGGACATGGAAGTATTCGCAGTGTGGATTCAGTAGCCCTTACGCTTGTCCGGATTGTTGAAGAAGAGGCACTCAAACCTCAAACCTCTGAAATTGTTATTCAAGCCTCTACTGAAGCGGCCACTTATTTGTTGAACGAAAAACGCCATTTATTAGCAGCGATCGAAAAAAACCATGAAGTGAAAGTCTCTGTAATTCCTAATCCGAATTTACAATCGTCAAACTTTATCAAAAAACGTATACGCGTTTCTGATGTTGACGAAGGTGGTATCTCTAGCTCAGATCGTCTTCAAGTAGCTCAAGTAGATATTAATCTTCCAAGTTCAACTGATCGCGCTGCACCTGACAAGCCCGCTGTTCAACAACTGATTCCTACACGTCCAGATAAATCACCGCAAACCGGCAGTTTAGTGAAACGCTTATGGAGCAGCATGTTCGGCTCGCAAGACGAAGACACTCAAGATACTAGAGTAACGAGCAGAGAACCCAGTCCACTGAAAATTGAAACCAAACCCAGTTATACCTCTAGAGCCCCTGCTGGAAAACAACGTCAACGTCGGCCTCGAAGTGATGACAATCAGGACAACCCACCTTCCCAGGAAAGCTCCGGCGACTCTCGTGGAAGACCGAACTCGCGATACAACAATGAAAGACAATCGACTGACCGTTCTACCCAACAACGTCGTGGAGAGCCACGTCAACGTTCACCAGGACCACGAAGCCGAACCACTGGAAGAAATCCCGCAACGAAATCATCGCCAAGCGAAAAATCCACACAGTATGGTGAACAATTTGAACCTCAAAGTTTTACACCCAAGACTCCTGTTGTAGCACCAATTTCACCTAAGCCCCCAGTACAGGAACCGCGTATTGAAGAAGCGCCCATCAAAATCAAAGCCAGTACTACAAGCACTTCTGCAACTTCAAAACTGCAAAATGTGAATGAAGCAACCCAAACAACTTCCGCTAATAAAACGGAATCTCCACAACCCACATTCACTTTTACATCGTATTCATCCGAAACCAGCTCGAGTACATCCGAACCTGTTCAGGGTACCTCAACAACAGCAGGGCAAAGTTCAGTACAAACAGCTAAACCTGCTAGTGTGTCGACCACAACCTCACCAGGTACACCGACGGCCACCTCTGTTCCACCCATTACAAATGATGGCTTCATGCCCGGCGCAATAAAGTTGAAAGAAGTGTCACCAAACAAAAGTGCTCCTTCTGAAAATACAACCAACGCACCAAAATCATCGACCCAGACTTCAAGCAGTAGTTCTGCGCCTACTTCTACTATAAGTCCAAGTACAGCTCCAAAAGCGGTACAAACTTCCAGTACGAGCTCAGCACAGGCCTCTAATATCAGTTCAAGTTCAAGCACAAGCCCAACAGCAGTGCAAACTTCTAGTAGTAGTACATCTACAGGCGTCAATACAACTACACCTCCAGCAGCTGCAGCTCAATCTTCAAGCAGAACAAGCGCACCTGCCGCAACGTCCTCTTCTCCTACACAAATTTCTGGTAGTAGCACAGGAATAGGCGGTTCTTCAGACAGACCTAAAATTTCTGAAAATGCCCCTATGCTGGGAGCTGCTAGCTCAACTGGAACTGGAACTGCAACAACTACTTCAGAACCCAGCAGCACTCAAACTCCTGCAAGCCAATCAGAACCCCTCAAATCAGATGAATATCAGAAACCTTTGGTTATCCGAGCAACAACAGAAGAAAAATCAAATGCAATTAATAAAACAGAGCAAACAGCGGAATCAAAAGATAAAGACAAAGAAAAAGCAGATTAACTTTGATGGTGGATTTTGGTGATACCAAAATCCACCATCAAATATCGTAACGAAAAGGCATATAGAAGTTGTCTTATTTTTAACCAACTAATTTTCTAATGACTTCTAAATCTTCTTCAGTATCAACTCCGTTTGGCACATGTTCTTTTGCAAGATCGACGTGTATACGACCACCGTACCACAACACTCGTAATTGTTCTAATGATTCCATTTTTTCCAAAGGACAAGCATCCCAAGATAAATATTCTTGTAAAAACCCCACTCGGTAAGCATAAATGCCAACATGTCGATAATGTAGACCTTTTAGTTCAGTGTCTGGTTTTTGCGGAAAATTATCACGTTCCCAAGCAATAGGCGCACGAGAAAAATACAACGCGTAACCGCGTTTATTCATAACAACTTTTACATTATCAGGACTAAACAATTCTTTAACATCAGTAATTTTTTCACACAATGTTGCAACACGCACATTTTCGTGGTCACGCAAATTTGTAGCCACTTGGTGTATCACAACAGGTGGAATGAGAGGCTCAGCCCCCTGTACATTCACCACTACTTCGTCTTCTTCATAACCTAACACTGTGACAGCTTCTGCCAATCGCTCAGTACCCGATTGATGGCTTTTTGATGTCATGCATACAGTTGCACCAAATTTTGAAGCTGCTTCTTTAATTCGCTCGTCTTCAGTTGCAATGACTACACTATCTGCACCACTTTGCATACACTGTGAATAAACGCGTTCTAAAATCGATTTTCCTGCAATATCCAACAGCGGTTTTCCCGGCATTCGCTCGGATGCATATCGAACTGGAATAATAATACGAAAAGTCATTTTTCAACCTCATTTTCTTCAACACGTCGAGCCTCTCGCTCTAACATTATCGGGATTCCATCCCGTATCGGAAATGCTAATCGATCAAGACGACAAATTAATTCCTGATCATTTTTTTTATACAATAGCTTACCTTTACAAATCGGGCAAGCTAGTATATCTAATAATTTACTGTCCATAATCGTCTCAGACATGAATAAAATTAAGAAACCTTGGAATTCATATTCTCATGAATAGATTCATCAGGCAATATAGTGTTTGAAAAGCTGATTTTAATTTGGTCGGGACGGAAGGATTTGAACCTTCGACCCCTTGCACCCCATGCAAGTGCGCTACCAGGCTGCGCTACGCCCCGAATTTATTCCAAATCTGCTAACACATTTTCTAAATCAGACACCACTTTACTTAATAAATCTTTAGACCGTTGATCAATCTTTTTTGTTTTGTTTTCTTTAGATGACAATCGAGCCCTAGCCCCTTCAATGGTATAACCTTGCTCATACAATAGCGATCTAATTTCTCGAATTGTTAAAACATCATCACGCTGATAATAGCGTCTATTTCCTCGGCGTTTTGATGGCGCTAATTGTGGAAATTCTTGTTCCCAATAACGCAATACATGTGGTTTAAGATCACATAATTGACTGACTTCACCGATCGAAAAGAAAAACTTATCGGGTATCGGTAGGAGCTCAGTCTTAGGTGTCTTGCTCCTCTTGAGATTCAGATCCTGCATATTTTTCCACCCTGGATTTAAGCTTTTGGCCCGCACGGAAGGTCACAACTCGTCGTGCTGTTACGGGCACTTCCTTACCTGTCTTCGGATTACGACCGGGTCTTTCACTCTTATCGCGTAACATAAAATTTCCGAAACCAGATAATTTCACCATCTCCCCACTTTCAAGTGATTGTCGAATTTCTTCAAAGAAGAGTTCCACAACTTCTTTAGCTTCACGTTTATTTAAACCGAGCGTACTAAACAAATGCTCTGCAATGTCAGCCTTCGTGATTGCCATAGTTCATCAAGCCCTTAATGTTACGTTGAACGTGCTTTTTAACTGTAAAACCACGTGGTCCATCACATCATTCACTTCCTGATCCGTTAATGTACGCTCAGGGTGCAAAAGCGTAATTGCCAACGCAACGCTTTTTTTGCCAACCCCTATAGCCTCGCCTGAGTACACATCAAAGATCCGAATGGCATCTAACCATTCACCCGCTGACCCCTTAATCACACCAACCAGTTCCTGCGCTTGCACCCCTGTATCAACAACAACAGCGATGTCTCTACGGACTGACGGAAACTTCGATACCTGTTGATATTGTGGCAGCAATGTGTTGATTATACTAGACAATTTGAGTGTAAATAAATAGATATTTTGACGCAAGTCAAATTTTTGAGCCAGGGCCGGATGCAGCTGCCCTACCCAGCCTACAGATTTTCCTTGAGAATCAATACGGGCACATTGGCCTGGATGCAAGGCGGGATGTTCTGCTGAAATAAATTCAAACGCACTGGATTGTCGTGTCAGGGAAATTAAATTTTCAACATCACTTTTTATATCAAAAAAATCTACGGGTCTCGATTTTAAACCCCATTGTTCAGGTTGCAAACTTCCTGCTAATAATCCTCCGACCCAATGTTCTTGAATGAGCTCAACTTTATCGTAAAAACACATTCCGATTTCAAATAATCGCACACGATCTTGTTGGCGATCAGCATTATGTTGATACGCTTGCAATAAACCCGGCCATAATGTTGTTCGCATCACTGACATTTCTGAAGAAATGGGATTGAGTAAATGATAGGGTTCATAATCTGGTGTGAAAACTTGTTCGATTTCGGGTGAGACAAAACTGTAGGTTATCGCTTCATGATATCCACGATCAATCAAACATTCTCGTACTCGATTGGTGTGCGTCACTTTTACGGAATCCACTTGCGGTGTCATTGGTACTAACGTGCGCGTAGTGGGAATATGATTATAGCCGTACATTCTCGCTAATTCTTCGATTAGATCATGTTCGGCTTGTAAATCATAACGATAACTAGGGGCAACTGTAGTCCAACCTTCCTCAGTTTTTGTAACACTCATACCGAGTGCATGTAAATATCGCTCAACATCTTCATCAGCAATATGAATACCAAGTATTCGAGGGATTCGGTCGCGACGTAATGAAATAGGATCTCGTTTTGGAAATTCACCCTGAGTGACTTCAAAAACAGGACCAGGACTTCCGCCGACAATATGGGTTATCAATTCCGTTGCATATTCAATGGCTGTCATTTGCATTGTATAATCAACACCACGTTCCCATCGATAACTTCCGTCTGTAGAGAGTCCAAAATCTCGTCCAGTAGCACGAATTGTTAGTGGCTCAAAATAAGCGCTTTCCAATAAAATATCGGTCGTTGATTCGCTCACTTCTGAATTTGCACCACCCATAATTCCCGCTAAAGCAAGTGGTTTTTCGTGATCACAAATTAGTAGTGACGTTTCATTTAAAGAAATATTTTTTCCATCGAGTAATGTTAAACTTTCTCCTTCTCGAGCAAAGCGCACTTCGATTCCGCCTTTAATTTTATTTAAATCAAAAGCGTGCATCGGTTGTCCCATTTCAATCATAATGTAATTTGTGACATCGACTATAGGGCTGATAGCACGCACTCCACTACGTCGTAATCGTTCTTGCATCCAAATAGGTGTCGTTGCATCTTTGGGAATACTACTGATAATACGTCCAACGTAACGATTACAACCATTAGCAGCCGTAATTGAAACAGGCAGTGTTTTTTTTGTTGTGGGAGGAACGTGCGCAGAAATCTCTTTTAATAGCGGAGAATTATTTAACGCAGCAACTTCTCGTGCGATACCAATAATACTTAAACAATCACCACGATTAGGTGTTAAATCGATATCAATGCATAGATCATCTAATTGTAAATAGTCACGTAAATCTGCAGCAATGGGTGCTTCGGGCGGTAATTCTATAATTCCATCAATATCCTTTGGCAATCCTAATTCTTCTGAAGAGCATAACATTCCATAGGAAACAACATCGCGAATTTTTGATTTCTTTATTTTAAAATCACCAGGTAAAACTGCACCAATTTGTGCAACAGCCACTTTCAATCCTGGACGAACATTTTTTCCACCACAAACAATTGTCAGCGCTTCATCGCCAACATTCACTTGGCAAATTTTTAATCGATCAGCATTAGGATGTTGTTCAGTACTGATCACTTCACCCACGATCACATTCGAAAAATCACCGGCAACCGGTTCGATCTTATCGACTTCGAGTCCAGCTAAAGTAAGTTGATCACAGAGTGCTTTTGTTTCAATCGGTGGATTCACCCATTGACGCAACCATTGCTCGCTGAATTTCATATCACACCACCCTTAAAATTGACGTAGAAAACGCAAATCGTTTTCAAACAATAATCGGATATCATCGATCCCATAATATAGCATCGCTAATCGTTCGATACCCATACCAAAAGCACAGCCTTGGTATCGTTCACTATCAACATTGCAGGCAGCAAGAACATTGGGATGCACCATCCCACAACCTAAAATTTCTAACCACCCTGTTCCTTTGCAAATGCGACATCCTGCTCCTCGACATTTTACACACTGAATATCAACTTCTGCAGAAGGTTCGGTAAAGGGAAAATACGATGCGCGAAATCGTAATCCAAAATCTGATTCAAAAAATTGATTTAGAAAATCCGATAAAATACCTTTTAAATCTGACATTGTCGTATGTTCATCAATCATTAACATTTCAAATTGATGAAACATCGGTGTATGTGTGTGATCATATTCATGTCGAAAAACACGCCCAGGTGTTAAAATTCGAATTGGCGGTTTTTGTGTTTCCATAACATGAATTTGTGTTGGTGATGTATGTGTTCGCAAAAGATTACCGTCTTCTAAATAGAAAGTATCTTGCATCGCACGAGCAGGATGATGCTCAGGAATATTCAGCGCTGTAAAATTGTAATATTCACTTTCAATTTCAGGACCTTCAATAATTTTAAATCCCATCGATTTGAAAATAGTTTCTACACGTTCCCGCACTTGACTTAGAGGATGTGCAGTGCCTAAGGTTTCTCCTCGACCAGGTAAAGTAACATCAGTTCGTTGAACTTCGAGTTTTTGTTGAAGCTGATTTTGAAGCAAATTTTGAGATCGTATATCGATTTGTTCCCTTATTTTCTCTTTTGCTTCATTAACGAGCTGTCCTATTTTTGGACGCTCTTCAGGAGATAATGCCCCTAGTCCTTTTAATAAATCCGTCAGTGTGCCTTTTTTGCCGAGGTATTGTACGCGAATTTCATCCAACGCTTGCAAATCATCAACAGCATTAATAGCTTGATGTGCTGCCGATACCATTTTTTCCAAATCCTGCTGCATGGAATCATCCTCATTAGCATTTCAATAGCAGTTAAATCCAAAAAAAAAGCCGCAAAGCGGCTTTTTTTGTCGCTGAGGCATTTATTGCGTAAGCGCCGCTTTCGCTCTCTCAGCTAATTGACCAAAACCCTCATGATCATGAATGGCAATGTCTGATAATACTTTTCTATCGATGCCAATATTGGCACGTTTCAATCCGTTCATAAAGCGACTGTAAGACAATCCAAACTGACGAGCTGCAGCATTAATTCTCACAATCCACAAACTACGGAATACCCGTTTCTTGGCTTTACGATCGCGATAAGCATACTGGCCCGCTTTAATAACAGCTTGTTTTGCAACGCGGTAGACTTTTCTACGTGCGTTGTAATAGCCTTTCGCTAATACTAAAACCTTTTTGTGTCTTGCTTTCGCTGTGACACCTCGTTTAACTCTTGGCATTTTCTCTCTCCAAAAAACTATCAGTAACTATCAGCTACTGTAAGGCTAACATCCGTCGCGCAGATCGCACATCCGACTTGCCAAGCAACGCTAAACCACGTAAATGGCGCTTCAACTTGGTACTTTTCTTCGTTAAAATGTGATTGCGGAACGCACGTCGGCGTTTAATACCACCAGCAGTCACTTTAAAGCGCTTCTTAGCGCCACTTTTCACTTTCAATTTAGGCATTTTCTGTACTCCATACAGGGCCTACTAGCCCCAAAACACGCGATCCTACCATGTTTAGTATGCGACAGCAACATCTACAGCATCTCTCGGTGAAGAATTTTCGGGTCGATGGGGCCAGATCCTGACTAATGACACCAAATTGTTCCATAAGCCCATAAAATATCATAAGATTCGTGTCATTAGTCAGGACTTGATCCCATCCAAATCAGCGAGACACGGCACTATGAACTATAGACACTTCTTTCACGTTGGCAGCTTCGCTGATGTCTTCAAACATAGCCTTTTAGTGACCGTTATCGATGCATTGCAACAGAAAAACAAGCCTTTTTGCTACATTGACACCCATGCAGGCATAGGAAACTACGACTTAACCCGCGAAGAAACCCAGCGATCTAAAGAATATCTTGATGGTATCGACAAACTATTGCATACCCAAGATTCCCTCCCTGATCTTAAACATTATATTAATCTTATCAATGACTACCAGCACCATGGTGATCTCCGCTGTTATCCTGGGTCACCCATGCTAGTCAAACAACTTTTACGTCCAGACGACCGTATGATTGTCAATGAACTCCATCCTGCTGATTTCCAAACTTTAAAAATCACGTTAGGGAGGAATCCTAACATTCACTGTCATCACAGGGACGCCTACGAGTTTTTACCCGCCATACTGCCTCCCTCACCTGCTCGAGCTTGCATTTTAATTGACCCACCCTATGAAAGAACGGATGAATTTTCGGCTATTATGAGCTGTTTGCGCCACTGTTTTCAGCGCTTCCCTACTGGCGTTTATATGATTTGGTATCCTATCGTTTCACTCCAACATCGTTCATTCACTCGAGAAATCCTGCGTGAAAAACTCGCTCCCACCCTCATAACTGAATTTACTCTCACCGCCATCCCAGAAGAAAAATCTGGAATGATCGGCTGTGGCATGGTCATTCTAAATCCCCCGTGGAAAATCGAAAAGAGTATCAGCGACATCACAGCTTACCTTGCTACTCTTTTTCAACGAGACAACAGTGGGTATCACCGCACTGAAATATTATAGAAATTCGCTATTGATTTTATCTGTTGCTTTTATCTTGTCTGGAGTTTTTTGTGTCCATTCAGTTCAAAAAATCTACAGAAACACCTGCGACGTCATGACATGAATGCTGATTGGATCTTGTTGAGCGGTACCCATTTAAATTATCCTGCACATCCGCAGAATCGTTTCACTATAGAATTTTTATAGCTAGCGCTCCACGGTGGGCTAGTGATATTGTATAATTGTTGATTTCCACCATTGCCGTATAACATACAGCCTGCTCCATTTTTTCCCCAAGTGGAATTAACTACATTTCCGCTAATACCTAATGCTGCTTTTACTGAGCTGCATTGGGCTAGACTCAAATTTTGACCTTTTGGCCAAAAAACAGAATCGATGCCATTACTTGTACAGACATCATTACAGCTTTGATTAGAACTCCCGAAACGCCAGCAAGATGCAACACCCAATAAACCACTTTTTGCACCACTTCCACAAACAATTTGTTGATTGACGTCTGAATTATTAATTTGATTTGTCACACTAACTATCTGTTTTCCACACGAAGTTATTGCGGCTGAATCACTTACAACACCATCAACTTTTGTGGCTGTTACAGTGCCTCCATTCGCACTGGGAGAAAACCAGGTTGAACGAACTGCGGCAACACTACTACACGAATTCGGTCCAGTAAATTGCTCAGTGAATGTAACACTGCCATCGAGTAATTTTCCAGGATCAAATTGATTTTGAATTTGTCCAACAAACGTATCAATACCCGTGCTGGTATCTTGAATAAAAAATCCCCACCAATCTTGCGTCAGTTGCCAAATTCTTAAACGATAAATTTTACCTTGCACCCAGGCATAAGGTCCAAAAATTCTGATACCAGTACCTTCGCCACCAAAAGATGCCGCAGTAAATCCAGTTCCCGCAACTCCGTTGCCAGTATCCCATATTGCTGCATTAATGTTTCTACTTCCATCAGGTTGCTGTTGTAAACCGAAATAACCTGTCATTTTACCTGCGGAAAATTGATATGACCAAAAATAACCTTGGTTTAAATTTTTTTGTGGAGCTGTATCTATCCGTATGAGTTGATCCATATTGTAATAACTGGGATTTGATGGCCAATTGACATAGCCATACGTGAGTCCACCCACAGCCGCCATCGAACTCGATGCGAAACTTATTAACCCAACAGACAATAAGATATAAAAAGAAATTTGACTTAATTTTTTCATGTTCGTCTCCTAGCGCTACTTCAATACCAAAATCGTTAACTCTTTTGCTTATAATAGCAGATTATGGGAACGGCGTCGCGTCTTGAGTTGAACTCAAGACGCGACACCAAAATCCAGAATTAATACCACTTATTTCGCCTGAGATAATACAGCATGCCCACCATAGAGCCTAAAATGAGAACCATTGAGAAAGCATAACCGTATTTCCAAC
The DNA here is from genome assembly GCA_019748175.1 of Gammaproteobacteria bacterium. Lineage (NCBI taxonomy): Bacteria > Pseudomonadati > Pseudomonadota > Gammaproteobacteria > Gammaproteobacteria bacterium. Next base: position 57,887 of record JAIEPX010000011.1, on the reverse strand, counting down.
TGAGCTCTGGCATATGCTGAAAATTCATCCCATAAATGGCTGCGATTAGAGAAGGTGGCATAAAAATTGCCGCAATGGCGGTGAGGACACGCATGGTATTGTTCACCTGTCTCATTAAAGCATTATCTATTTGACCTATTGTACCATTTAATAATTCACGAATAGATTCTGATTCGTTGTTGATCGTGTGAGTATTAGTTAAGAGTGTTGACAATGATATTCTGCAATGTTTTGAGACAGCTTTCATATCTCGTGATGTAATGTAGTTAAGAATATTAACCACAATAATAGTGTGGCGCCGAACATTCATCAATAGCTTTTTGAGCTTAATGATATCTTTATACACTGCTCTCCCACCCTTTGCATCAAGATCCTCAGCTTTAATTTCATAGTGATAAAAAATATCGGTATAATGTGCAACGAGATTATCAATAATCAAAAAAAGCAAAAAACAAGGGGTTTTTGCAAATTGAATGGCTGCTGGTAAATTACTTTTTACTCTATCTATTATTGGTATTTGGCCATGTGCAATTGTAAAACAATAATGTGTATTGAGGTGAATGATTAAATCATCAACAGCTGACTCATTGATCGGCAACATCTCTTTATGCAAGAGACATTCAATTTGTAATGTGAGTGTATCTTCACGCTCTAAAATTTGAGACGGTCGATCAGTCTTTTTTGTTATTTGTATAACATCGGGCGATAAATTCAGTTTCTCGCGCAAATATTTTAACATTCCTTTTTGAGTTCGATCGCAGTGAATCCAGTATATTTTTGATGAGTCCGCTGGATCGATTTCAAAAGTATTTAAATCGAGCTCTTGAATAACTTTAGTTACCAAATCAAATTCAATAATAAAACTCGATTCATGCGTCATTGAACACCCATCCCTAATTAGGTGGATCGACGTGGAGACACGACCATTGTAATTTGTTTACCTTCCGATTTAGGCATGCTATCAATTGAGGCGCTTTCACCTAAAGCTTGCTCAACGCGTTTCAGTAAATCAATACCTAATTCGTGATGCATAATTTCACGGCCTTTAAATCGAACCGTAATTTTAACTTTGCATCCTTCATCTAAGAACGCAGTAATTTTACGCAGTTTAATTTGAAAATCACCGATATCGGTTGAAGGACGAAATTTAACTTCTTTACTTTGCTGTTGTTTACTTTTTTTCTTTTGTACTGATTGTTTTTTATTGACTTCAAATAAATATTTACCGTAGTCCATAATACGACAAACCGGGGGTTCTGCGTTGGGTGCAATTTCCACAAGATCCAAACCGGACTCTTGCGCTTTTAATTGAGCCTCATGATTGGAAACAACTCCAACCACTTCACCATCCTCACCAATCAATCGAATTGATTTAGAAACAATTTCTTCGTTGATCCGAGCCTGCTTCTTTTCTGTCTGAACGCTAATGTTACTTTCCTCCAAAAATTAAAAACCACATTTCAGTGGATACAATATGAGTTTCTATGTTAACTAGCCCTTAATTTTGACATCAAGGACTCTAAACTCATCACACCTAAATCTTCACCCGTCTGAGTTCGCACTGCGACCTCACCCGATGCTTTTTCACGATCACCAATCACAACGAGATACGGTATTCGTTGAATTGTATGTTCACGAATTTTAAAGCCGACCTTTTCATTTCTTAAATCGGAAATGACCCTAAAACTGTTATTCTTAAGTTTAGCAGTAATTTCTGCGGCTGACTCGGCCTGACTTTCAGTGATATTCATCACAACCACTTGGATAGGCGCTAGCCAGACCGGAAATTGACCTGCGTAATGTTCGATTAGAATACCCAAAAACCGCTCCATAGAGCCCAAAATTGCCCGATGCAGCATCACAGGGGTTTTCTTAGTGCCATCTTCAGCAATATATCTTGCATCAAGGCGTTCAGGCATTGAAAAGTCCACTTGGAGGGTACCACATTGCCATACCCGACCAATACAATCTTTTAAAGAAAACTCGATCTTAGGCCCATAAAACGCGCCTTCACCGGGATTGATCTCCCACTCGACTCCCTTACTGTTCAAGGCCTGCTCTAAGGCAGTTTCGGCCTTATCCCAAAGCGCATCGTCTCCAATACGATTATTAGGCCGAGTAGAAAGTTTCATTAATACGTCAGTAAAACCAAAATCACGATAAACCGTCAATAATTGATCAATAAAATCTGAAGCTTCTGACTGAATTTGCCCTTCAGTACAGAAAATATGACCATCGTCTTGGACAAAATTACGCAATCGCATTAAGCCGTGTAAGGTTCCGGAAGGCTCGTTTCGATGACAAGATCCAAACTCAGCCAAGCGAAGAGGCATGTCTCGGTAGCTTTTGATGCCTTGATTGAAGACCTGAACATGACACGGACAACTCATGGGCTTAATCGCGTAAGTATGCGGATCAGCGTGCACCAAAAACATGTCCTTGCCGAACATGGCAAGATGACCGGACTTTTCCCACAGTTTACAATCCACTAACTGAGGCGTACGAATCTCTTTATAATCATGAGCTTGCACAAATTTTCTAACGTAATCTGTAACAATATTGTATAGCGTCATTCCATTCGGATGCCAAAAAATCATGCCCGGTGCTTCTTCCTGAATATGGAATAAATCCATTTTCTTCGCGATTTTACGATGATCTCGTTTTTCAGCTTCTTCTAAGCGCATGAGATAGTCTGCGAGTTGCTTTTTATCAGGCCACGCTGTGCCATAAATGCGCTGCAACATTTCATTATTAGAATCACCACGCCAGTATGCACCGGCTAATTTCGTCAATTTAAAAGCTTTAATTCTTCCAGTCGATGGTGTGTGAGGACCTCGACACAAATCCACAAAATCACCTTGGCGATAAAGCGTCAGTGTTTCTCCAGCAGGAATGTCCTCGATTATTTTTGCTTTGTATTCTTCACCCATTTGTAGAAATAATTTGATAGCCTCATCTCTAGAGATTTCTTCACGTGTTACTATGTAGTCCTTATTGGCCAATTCCGTCATTCGTGCTTCAATGTTGATTAAATCTTCACTCGTGAAACCAGCTGGATATGAAAAATCGTAGTAAAAGCCATCTTCGATTACCGGTCCGATAGTGACTTGTGCTTGTGGAAATAATTGTTTGACGGCATGAGCTAACAAATGTGCTGCAGAATGCCTGATGATATCTAGCCCCTCATGATCACGGTCAGTAATGATTGAAAGACTGATATCAGTGTCTACTATTCGTGATATATCAACGAGTTTTCCATCCACTTTACCCGCTAATGCTGCTTTGGCGAGGCCCGAACCGATATTCTGCGCTATCTCGTGCACAGTGACGGGACGGTCAAATTGTTTTTGACTGCCATCCGGAAGTGTAATTATCGGCATTTCTTGAATCATCTCTCACATTTAAGGTGGTAGGCACGAGTGGTTTCGAACCACCGACCCCCACCATGTCAAGGTGGTGCTCTACCCCTGAGCTACGTGCCTATAAAAAATCAAGTAGCTCGCGCTACCAACATCCAAACGTATAACTTTAACGAATTAAGATACCACTCCAGGGGGTTTTCCGCAATATGAGTAGCCTTGATAAGTCATTTAGGGATTGAAAAAAGTGGTGTAAAGCTATCAAAATGTCTTTAATTTAACATTCGGGGTAGGCATCAGTAGAAAACGGGCTGTCACTTCCGCGAACTGATCAGGTCGAGCACTACAATAAAAATCAACATCTTGGCTTACTGCGCTTTTATTCAATAAGGCCAAGTTCATTAATGTGTGGGTCGTCTGAGCCACAATATGGTGAGCCGGATCAATACAGGTTACTGAAGGCGGTAAATACCGGACAATCACATCAGAAATCCAAGGATAATGTGTGCAGCCGTAAATTAACGTTGTCAAATTCATTTCATGGAAAGGTTCAAGATAGTGTTGCGTTATTTCGTGAAGTTCATTCCCTTCGAGATTACCCGATTCGATCAAGGGTACAAATTCCCGACACGGAATGGTATGAATCAAACCTTCGAACCCAGATTGAACTAGTGCTTTCTCATGAGTCAAATTTTGAGCAGAGGCAGGTGTGGCGATAATGCCGACCCGAGAATGTCTTTTATCTTGTAAAATCGCTGCAACTGTAGGATCAATGGTTCCAATCACAGGAATTTTAAATTCTTTAGCGACATCATTCAGAGCTAATGCCGAACTGGTGTGACACGCTGCAATGACTAATTTTACACCTAATTCATCCTGCATCCATTTTAAAATTCGCTTTGAAAATCCTTTAATTTGATCAGGTGTTTTCTCACCATAAGGAACATTGGCTGTATCAGCAAAATAAATCATTCGCTCATTGGGCAAGGCTGCTCGTAATGCTCTGAGTACTGTAAGACCGCCGACGCCGCTATCGAAAATACCTATGGGATGATTTGGAGACATTGTTACCTTTGTTTAATATGCTATCTGTTAGCGTAAATCCTCACAGATCAGGGGGCTAAAGTCAACACAAGGCTCAGTAAAAACAGGTTGTATGACTGCGTGGTAACACTTACAATTGTGGACCACCCTTCTTCTTTGGAATAATGTCATGTTAGAAGCAAATAATTTGCCAGACTACTTTAAATCAGTGTTGAAAAACTACAAAATTTACATCATCGCACTGGTCTCAATAGCAATAATAGCGTCTCTTTTTAGTGTGGCGGTTGATTATAAAATCAAGGAAATAATTGATGCCATCAGTTCAAATTCTAATGCTAACGTTGGATTACTATTAATTTTATTTGTATTTTACAAGCTCATGCATCACGGCATGTTTTTTATTGAAAGACTCTTTGATATCAAATACAGACCTGGATTATTAGCAGAAATTATTGATAGCATGTATAAAAAAACCGTTGGGCATTCTCTACACTGGTTTGACTCTCATTTATCTGGTGAAATCTCTAGTAAAATTTCTGACTTTCAAAATAGCGTTATGACTTTATTTAATACTTGTTTTCGTGCTATTAGCAATACAGCCTGGATTATTATTAGTATTATTTTTTTAGCACGTGTCAACATTGTTCCTGCATTAGTCATGATTGTGTTTATATTGGTTTACTCACCCATTATTGCATTACTACTAAAAAAGCAAATTCGATTACAAGAGCAATATGTCAACGCAAGACAACAAGCATTAGGTATTATCAATGATTCAATAGCCAATATCTTCGGCATTAAAATCATTGGTAATATTTGGAATGAATTTAAACTGAAATTAACACCAGCAATAACGAAGTGGAAGGATTGGGATAAAAAGACACGTCAATTTGATGCCTATTTTGTTGATAACGCTGATACCATTATGGTAACCGTTATGATTGCAGTCCAATTTTATCTTCTTAGTTATCTTTTTAAAAGTGGGCAAATATCCCCCGGTGGATTTGCATTTGTTGCGATGACCACAATGAATTTACACAGCGTTTTAGATTCGTTTCTCGAAAATCTTCTTTTTAATATTAATCCGGCTATTGCTGCAGCCAAAGCCTCATTTTCTTTTATTAACGTCACAAAAGACACTGTCGATGCGTCCGATGCCCTTCCAATCTCCAATGTGAAGGGGGAAATAAAATTTGAAGATGTAACATTTTCTTATAGCGGCAATGAGTCCGAAGTACTTAAAAATTTATCAGTGCATATTCAACCCAGCCAAAGAATAGGAATTGTAGGACCATCGGGTGCTGGAAAGACGACCTTTATTAAATGCTTACTTCGTTATTTTGATCTCAAAAGTGGGCGCATCCTCCTCGATAATCATCCAATTAATACCCTTCAGCAAGAATCACTTCGAGCCAATATTTCTGTGATTCCACAAGATATCACTATGTTTCACCGTTCAATTTTAGAGAATTTGCAACTGGCTAAATACGATGCTTCACTCGATGAAATCAAAGAGGCTTGTAAAAAAGCGCGTGTTCATGACGATATTATGCGAATGCAAAACGGTTATGATTCTATCGTAGGCGAACGAGGCGTGAAAGTCAGCGGCGGACAACGACAACGTATTGCTATCGCTCGCGCCATTCTTAAAAATGCCCCCATTTTAATCTTAGATGAGGCGACTTCCGCCCTCGACACTCCCACTGAAAAATTAATCCAAGAATCTCTCAATGAGATGCTAGAAACCTACAAAGCAACAACCATCGTTATCGCTCACCGACTCTCCACACTACTACACATGGATCGAATACTGGTATTCGAACACGGCAAAATAATTGAAGACGGCACTCATCAAGAGCTTTTAAAATTAAACGGTGTTTACAAAGCTCTCTGGGACTCACAAGTGGGTGGCTTCTTACAAGATATGACAAAGGTCAACAATGACTAGACCATTTTCAGTTACTAAATTAATAGAATTTTCAGATGTTTCTGATAGCACAGCGGCCTATTATGCCGAAGAGAATAATCTTTTGAGCATTGAAGAATCAATTCAGAATATTAAAAACTTAGAGATTCTTAGTCTATACAAAAACAATATTAGCGTGATTCCTGATTTTTTATATAATCTCACAACTTTAAAAAGACTCAACTTAAGCGCTAACAAACTCACTGAAATCTCACCGCTAATATGCCAACTTAATCAACTGGAAGTACTCGACATACAGCACAATCAAATCAAAAACCTACCTAAATCATTAGGTGAAATCAATAATCTACAGTATTTATTGGTTGGGGGTAATCAATTATCACATCTACCCAACAGCTTATCTAAGCTGAATAACCTAATTTATCTTAACATTACCTATAATCAATTTTCAGTTATTCCAGAATCCATCTTATCGTTACAAAATTTACTTGAATTACGCGTGTACAACAACAAAATCACTTCGATACCAGATTCAGTCTCCGCATTAAAATCTTTGCGTGAATTACATCTCAACGATAATTCCCTGGAAAAACTGCCAGACTCTCTAACAGCACTTCACAATTTGAGAAAACTAGTTCTCTCAAATAATCAAATTAAAACTCTGCCAAACGAAATTGGCATCATGGCAAACCTAACGGATTTAGACCTACGATTAAATTATGTCACTCACCTACCCGAAACTATTGGCGACTTGAAAACTCTTCGATTTCTAGATTGTCGTAATAATAGACTGACTTACCTACCCGAAAGCATTCTAAATCTAAAAAATCTGGAAAAACTTGATCTCAGAATGAATAAAGAACTCAAGATCCCATCCTGGATTCGTCAATTGAATTGTGTAGTGTTTTACTAATCAATTTAAAGTTTAATTTGAGTTTTCAGCATCTTCCTGATAAACATTAGCATTTTACAAATTTAGGCTATAATTAAAGCGATGGGGCCGAAAGATGTACCTCAGGTTATGTACTGGCGGACCGTGCTATTGATGCCGATAGCATCTAGGAGGATATATGGCAAAGTCAGATAAAGATGAACTTGATAATACAAAGTCTTCTGCTGCCTATAAAAAATTAGTCGAACAATGCAAGGACTATCAAAAGCAGAATTACTCTAAGGGACTTTTCATAAGTTTTTTAAAGGCACAAGATATAAAATTATTAGATGTATTATCGAAAGATCTTCGGAACATTAAATTATGCTTTTTAGCGAAAACCGCAGCCAACGAGCTCAGAAAAGATAACATTACTTCAATTACAAATATTGAACCTGAAGAAGTTAAACGCCGAGCAAAACCCAAAGTTTCAATTACTGAATCGATGCAATTTAACGTAAACGTCGTGTTACCCGCTATAGTCATTTTGAAAAAAGCGGGACAAGGTGATGAAAAAGCCCTTGTTTCATTTTTGAGAAAGCAAGATCCTGAGAGTCTTCAAAAACTGCGTATGATAGAACCAAAAACTGGTTTAATTTCAGTGACCATGGCCAAAGAACTGAAAAGTTGCGCTGAAGAAGCAATTATTCTTAATGTGAAGCAAGCCGCTGAAAAGTTTCATGACGTGCTGGAAACACCGAAGAGACCAGCAGACAGTGTAATAAAAGAGGCATCGGATACAATACAGAAATATATGCAAAAATCTCCTGATTTAGTTCAACGTGCCTATGAAAAAATAAAAGAAGATCTTGAACAGAAATTAATCGCTTATAAGATTGAAAGAACACTTGGTACTTTGGGAGCAAAAGTCGCAGTGAAAGTAGTTGAACATCAACTGGAACAAATAAACTTGGCAATTGATAAGATAAGAACAACACCAGTGCTTTCATCACAAGTATCCGCTAAAAAATAAAGAAAAATGGCGTCGCGTCAAGATTTTATCTTTTTTTAATCCATTCTACGCAGCAGTGCATTTAGGCTTCACTAAAAGATCATCAAGAGTGATTTCTTTGTAAAGTAATCGCTCATACGATTGTTGAGATAATTTATTTTCATGAAATGATTTACAATGTAATTCACTGGCTTTTATCAGCCCACTTTCAAATGAACCGTGGGGGTAGGCGGAAGCCTATTTTTAGACATCAATAAGATCGTCAAATGGAGATTTCACCCGTTTAACATTGTCCTTCGCGGGTCGAAATGAGATAATGATCAAGATTCAACAAGGAGATGTTAATGATGCCAACACTATTTGATCCAATCCCTCTAGCAAATTACCAATTAACCAATCGCATCTTTATGTCCCCCATGACACGAGGCCGAGCTGAAGCAGGTGCTGTGCCCACGCGTATTATGGCTGATTATTATGCAGCGCGAGAGGATGCCGGCTTACTGATTACCGAAACAACCTCATTCAGTACCCAAGCTTACGGATGGCTTAACGCTCTTGGTATTTGGACGGATACAAAAGAAACTGCTTGGAAAAATATCACTAAGGCTGTTCATGACAAGATTAGACGGACTTTTCTCCAACTGTGGCAAATAGAGCTGCTAACATTATCTCTAATACCTGGTTGCTAAAATGAAAACGTTGCGCTTGGTTTTAACAGATCAGCTGAGCAGAACATTATCTGCGCTACAAGATATTGATATCAAGCAAGATTTAATTCTCATGCTTGAGCTGGCAGAGGATTGCACACAGGTTAAACACCATAAAAAGAAGTTGGTTTATCTGCTTTCAGCTATGCGTCATTTTGCGCAAGAGTTATTGCAGCGTGGCTATAATTTAATTTATATACCTTTAACCGATAGCAAAAATACAGGCACGCTGATAAGTGAAATCACTCGAGTTGTTGCATTACACCAGCCGGATAAAATTATTGTGACCTGGCCTGCTGAGTACAGGATTTTTCAACAACTCGAAGCGTTAAAGCAAAACTTAAAAATTCCTGTTGAAATTCGTGAAGATGACCGCTTTTTAGCAACTCGTGCAGAATTTTCCGCTTGGGCAGAAGGCCGTAAAGAACTTCGGATGGAATATTTCTATAGGGTGATGCGTATAAAGCACAATATTCTAATGCAAAAAGGCCGTCCAGAAGGTGGCAAATGGAACTATGATTCTGAGAACCGACAAATCCCAAAGAATAATTTATTGATACCAAAATCATACCATACAGAGCCCGATACTATCACACTAGAAGTCATGAATTTAGTGACTGAAAACTTTAGCGAACATTTTGGCGATATCCTCCCCTGGCACTTCGCTGTAACGCGTGCGCAGGCATTAGATGCATTAGCACAGTTTATTGATGAGAGACTCGAATTTTTTGGCGACTACCAAGATGCCATGATCGAAAATGAACCCTGGATGTTTCATTCGCATTTAAGTATTTATATTAATAATGGTTTATTAGAACCGCTCGAATGCATTCAGCGTGCGCAAACCGCATACTATGAGAGAAAAGTACCGCTCAATGCTGCGGAAGGTTTTATCCGCCAAATTCTCGGTTGGCGCGAATATGTCCGAGGTATTTATTGGCTTAAAATGCCTAGTTATAAAAATCTAAATTATTTATCTGCAATCAGATCTTTACCTGATTTTTTTTGGTCTGGTGATACTAAAATGAATTGTGTGGCACAATGTGTCAAAGAAACACGCGAGAATGCCTATGCGCATCATATTCAGCGTTTAATGGTGTTAGGCAACTTTCTGCTATTAGCTGGCATAAATCCCGCTCAAGTTAATGAATGGTACCTACTCGTTTATGCTGATGCCTTTGAGTGGGTTGAACTACCTAATGTTACCGGCATGATCCTTTATGCCGATGGAGGTGTGCTTGCCAGCAAACCATATGCTGCGAGTGGCGCCTATATCGATAAAATGTCTAACTATTGTAAGAATTGCCATTACAATGTTAAGCAAAAAAATGGCCCAACAGCTTGTCCCTTCAATTATTTGTATTGGAATTTTTTGCTTGAACATCGTGATCAACTACAAGGCAATCATCGTCTAGCTATGATTTATTCCGTCATCGACAAGATGAGCCCGACGAAAATTCAGGATATACGAAACGATGCGACAGAATTTTTGAGCGAGTTAACCTAAACGTGTCTTTTCATCAGACAGATGTGTTCGTGCCGTTATGTGCATTAATTGCCATTATTGGGGCTGAGCAAGCGCTGCTTCAACGGCTTTAATAAGTCTTGCAGAATCTGGGGACGTGGTTGAGTTGAAATAATCGATCAGCACACCTTTACGGTTTACCAGGTATTTGTGAAAGTTCCATTTGGGAGCGGTACCGAACCCGAGGGTTTTTTTAGCATATTGATAAAATGGATGTGCTTTCTTACCGGATACGCTCTCTTTCGAAGACAGCGGAAAGCTTACACCATAATTCAGCCTGCAAAAATGTGAGATTTCCTCTGAGGAACCGGGTTCTTGCCCACCGAAATCATTGCTTGGTACGCCGATAACCACGAGGCCTTTATCTTTATATGTAGTGTAGAGTTTTTCAAGGCCTGCATATTGCGAGGTGAAACCGCAATGTGAGGCAGTGTTAACAATGAGCAGGACTTTCCCCTTATAGTCTGAAAGGCGCAGTGGTTCATCACCAAGCAGCGATTCAAAGGCGAAGTCATAAACGGTCTGAGCCGGCCCAACAGCCGCGGCAGGTGTAAGAAAACCCATAAGAAATACCCCAAAAAAAACTGCAGAAATTGCTTGCTTGAGAGATCTGTACATACTATTTTACCGCCTCATGGTTGAATAAAACTATTTGCGGAGCCAATAATCCAAATGTCATAGTATTTGGTAGTGCTGCAATAATCAAATATTTCTATGAAAACACGGCCAAGCCCCGACCTTCCGACAAGTCGCGAATTTTCGCACTTTCATCGCTATAGATAAAAATTCTAAACTACCAAAGGCTATACATTTCACGATGACCGTATACTTATCTCAATCAGCTGATTTTTATCATGATATAAATCTGCCTCAAGAGTAATCGCTAATTGATGAGCAAAAGATTCTAGCAAGTGCATTTCTTCTGGGGTAAATAGGCGCCCTTCAATTTTTGGCCTTAGACTCAAAACCCCAATTGTTCCATGTGATGCTAATAAAGGTATATAAAGTGATTTTGAAAAAGGTAAAGTATCAGTGCCCAAGCCTGCAGACTGACCTAAATCATTAACCCATTGAGCAACACTCATATCTTTTGCATCTAATATCCAATCGGTTTCGGATTTAGCTCGCACTACTAAACCACCTTCTTGCTGCAACATGGCTTGAACTTCGCAGTCCAAACTTTCAGCAATATATTCAACACCAGTACGGAATAGTTTCTCAACACCTCGAGTGGTCGCTAATTGTCGACTGAGTGTATGTAAATGTGCAATTAATTTTTCTGCATGCCGTGCTCGAAGCGCTTCTCTTCTCGACGTTACGGTATAGTAATTAATCGTCAAGGCAATCACAAACATCAACACTATACTCAACATGTAGCTGCTATCAAAAACTTCTAGCGTGTAGTAAGGTGACATAAATAAAAAGCCACAAACAATTACACTTAACAAAGCGGTGAAAATAGTCGGTAACATTTTGTCATACAATGCTACTAAAAAAACACCAAAGAAATAAATCATGATGAGATTAGTAGCGTTCAGAAAAGAAAAAAGAAAATAATCGATAATAGTTGTGATGCCTACAACAGCGATTGAAAACAAATAACTTTTCCAAGGAAAACGTCTCTTTTTAACTTGGGTAGTTACCGGAGTTTTAGAATCTTCTTTCACCCCAGTCATGACATAGACATCAATTTCACCGCTATCACGAACAATTTTATCAGCAAGACTACTGAAGGTGAAAACTCGCTTTCCTGAACTGATATTTTTCCAAATCTTAATAGTTTCTTTCCATGTTTGATGACTGCTTTTCCAGACCATTATTTGAGAAATATTCTGTTCGTGAGCAAAATTGATGATTTCTTTCACGATATCAGTTCCGACTAATAATCGTGTTGTCGCCCCTAATCGCTCAGCTTGTCGTAATTTAGTGACTGCCCGATTTCGTTCTTCTTCAGATGACCGCGATTTAGGTACATCAACATAAATCGCTATCCATTCAGCTTTAAGGCTTTTAGCAATTCGCGCAGCAGAGAAAATTAATTTCTTGGACTCTCCTGGACCTACGCAGACTAAAATTTTATCTCGAGTAGGCCAGATTCGTGTAATGCCTTGCCCACGCCTATACAACAAGACATCTTGCCCCACACGATCAGCGGTGTACCGCAGTGCAATTTCACGCAAAGCAATAAGATTGCCCTCTCTAAAAAAATTCTGTTTAGCCAATTCAGCTTGTTGTGGAAAATAAACTTTTCCTTCTTCTAATCGTTTCAGCAAATCTTCCGGTGGCAAATCGACGAGTTCAATGATATCCGCAATTTCAAACATTGAATCCGGAACAGACTCTTTGATATTGGTATGAACAATTTTCGCCACATCGTCTTTTTTACTGTCTATATGCTGAACATTTACCGTTGTATAAACATTGATGCCTCGATCTAATAATTCTTTAATGTCCTGCCATCTTTTCTCATGACGTAACCCAGGAGCGTTCGTATGAGCCATTTCATCAATTAAAATTATGCCAGGATTTCGCTTTAATGCGCCATCGAGATCAAATTCAGTTAATGTCACACCTCGATAATTGACCACCTGTCGAGGGATCATTTCCAAACCATGCAGTAATGCATCTATTTCTCTTCTACCATGCGACTCCACTATCCCAACAACAACATCCAATCCTTCTCGTCGTTTTGCCTGAGCATCTTCAAGCATCGTGTAGGTCTTCCCCACTCCCGGTGCTGCACCGAGATATATTCTGAGTTTTCCGCTCTCACCAACACGAGCTTCTTCCTCAGCAATTTTCAACAACTCTTCTGGATTTGGGCGTTTCTCTTTCATAGTTATTCCACATTACTGTTGAGATGGTCTAAAGACATATTAAGCAAAAATACATTGACTCGAGGCTCTCCAAAAATTCGAAATGTTCGCGGGAGTATTGATTGTTGAATTAGATCGGTCACCGTTTTCTCTGAGATATTACGCGCTTTTGCAATTCGCGGAACTTGGTATAATGCACCTCTGGGACTGATATCCGGATCAAGTCCACTCGCTGACGCTGTAACCAAATCCATTGGTAAAGCGCCACCTTGTTCTGGATTATTAAGTTTCAAATGATCAACACGTGCTTTCACAATATTAAGCAGAGATTGATTTTCAAACGCAAGATTTGAACCTGAAGAATTTTCAGCATCATAGGGAAATCGTGAAGTTGCTGAAGGCCGCCCCCAGAAATATTTTTCATCGGTAAAATATTGACCAATCAAAAGAGAAGCAATGGGTTTTCTTTGATGCACGATCATACTTCCATTCGATCGCCAAGGAAAAAATAATTGCGCTAAACCCGTCATTGCGAAAGGATATATTATGCCCGTGAGTAGTGAAAAAAATATCACGACTCTTAAAGCTACTTTTATTTGTTCAGTTATAATATTGAGCATTTTCTCAATCTCACAATAATTATCTTAATCCAATTGCATATAAAATTAGGTCAATCATTTTTATCGCTATGAAAGGAACGATTAATCCACCAAGCCCATAGATAAAAACATTTTTTCTCAACAGTTTAGAGGCTGATACTCGATGATACTTTACACCTCTCAATGCTAAGGGTATTAAAAATACAATAATTAATGCATTAAAAATTACCGCTGATAAAATGGCATTCCTACTGGTAGAAAGATGCATAATGTTTAAGACATTGAGAGCAGGATATGTTGTAGCAAATGCTGCTGGTAAAATAGCAAAATATTTTGCAATATCATTTGATATGCTAAAGGTTGTTAATGCACCTCGCGTCATGAGCAATTGTTTTCCAATATCAACAACTTCAATAAGTTTAGTAGGATTTGAATCAAGGTCAACCAAATTGCCCGCTTCTTTAGCCGCTTGAGTACCTGTATTCATCGCAACAGCAACGTCCGCTTGCGCCAGTGCAGGCGCATCGTTAGTGCCATCACCTGTCATTGCTACCAAACGCCCTTCGGATTGTAGTCGTCGAATTAAAACCAATTTATCTTCTGGTGTTGCACTCGCAAGAAAATCATCAACCCCGGCTTCTGCAGCGATAGCAGCCGCGGTTTTCGGATTATCCCCCGTGACCATAATCGTACGAATTCCCATTTTACGTAATTCCGCAAAACGTTCTGCAATTCCGCCTTTAACAATATCTTTTAGACAAATAACACCTAACACTTTATTACCTTCGGCAACAACCAGTGGTGTTCCCCCACGACTTGCAATTGAATCAACCGCAGATTTTACAAATGAAGGAAAAATACCGCCTTGTTCTTTTATATAATTTTCAATCGCTTCTGCAGCACCTTTACGAATTTGACGCCCTGGTAAATTAGCACCACTCATTCGTGTTTGAGCGGTAAATGGAATGAACGTTGCACCTAAGCTTGTAATATTTCTTCCACGTAATCCATATTTCTCTTTTGCAAGAATAACAATGCTACGTCCCTCAGGCGTTTCATCAGCAAGAGAAGACAATTGCGCAGCATCGGCAAACGCTTCAACACTCACATTTTCAGCTGGCACAAATTCAGTCGCCTGTCGATTTCCCAGTGTAATTGTTCCTGTTTTATCGAGAATTAAAGTATCAATATCACCTGCTGCTTCGACGGCTCTGCCCGATTGCGCAATAACGTTCGCTTGAATCATCCTATCCATACCTGCTATTCCAATTGCAGATAAAAGAGCACCAATTGTGGTTGGCGCTAAACACACAAACAAAGCAACAACAACCGTAATGCTGATCACTTCACCAGAACCCGTAGCATTGACACTATAAATCGAAAACGGAATCAACGTTGCACACACTAACAAAAATACAATGGTTAAACCGGCTAATAAAATTGTTAATGCCAATTCGTTCGGTGTTTTTTGTCGCTTCGCACCTTCAACAAGTGAAATCATGCGATCCAAAAAAGTATTTCCGGGATCAGCTGTAATTCGCATAATTAACCAATCAGATATGACCAATGTACCACCGGTAACAGCACTACGATCGCCGCCACTTTCTCTAATTACAGGAGCACTTTCACCGGTTACAGCACTCTCATTGACAGAAACAATTCCTTCAATAATTTCCCCATCACAAGGAATAAAATCACCCGCTTCTACTAATACAAAATCCCCCACCCTCAAATCAGCAGATACTACTTTTGTAATTTTCGCATCTCGAGAAGGTTTAGATATTTTTTTTGCCGTGACTTCACGACGAGATTTACGTAATTCTTGTGCTTGCGCTTTTCCACGTCCTTCTGCCATGGCTTCGGCAAAATTTCCGAATAATAATGTAAACCAAAGCCACAAAGAAATTAATAATATAAAATCTGGTGGCGCTTCAGCCTGTCCAGTAATAGCAAGAATAAATAACCACGTTGTAACCAGTGAAGCAATATACACTGTAAACATCACAGGATTACGAATTTGATGTAAGGGTGACAATTTTAAAAAAGCACCTCGTATAGCAATTCTAAGAATCTTGGGATCCCAAAGTGCATGTGATTTAATGGCCATGGATACCCCACTCTATTAATTGTTCGACGATGGGGCCTAACGATAGTGCGGGTAAAAAAGACAACGCACCCAAAATTACAATGACCGAAATTAATAAGAATACAAATAATGGCGTATAAGTCAGCAACGTACCAGCACTGGTAGGAATTTTTTTCTTTTTCACTAAAGAACCTGCAATTGCCAAGGTTGGTATAGCAATCCAATATCGACTGATTAGCATGACGATACCGCCTAGCGTATTAAAAAAGGGCGTGTTGGCTTTGAGTCCTGCCATAGCACTTCCATTATTATTACCCATCGAACTCCAAGCGTACAAAATTTCAGAAAATCCGTGCGCTCCAGGATTTCCTAAAGAACTAACACCTACGGAACTCACCACGCTGATCGCAGTACAAACAAGGACAGTTAATGGCATCACTAATACAGCAACAACGGCCATTTTCATTTCATAGGGTTCGATTTTTTTTCCTAAATATTCTGGCGTTCTACCCACCATCAGCCCGGCAACGAACACAGCGATAATGATCATCATTAACATACCGTACAAACCAGATCCCACTCCACCAAATATGACTTCTCCGAAATGCATTAAAAGCATTGGAACCAAAGTACCTAATGGTGTAAATGAATCATGCATAGAATTTACTGATCCATTGGAAGTGGCGGTCGTAGAAGCCGCCCAAAATGCTGAATTGCTAATTCCAAAACGCATTTCCTTACCTTCTAAACTACCCTGAGATTCAATACCCAGTTGAGAATATTCTGGATGAGATTGTCCTTCTGCAAAAATGCACAGCCCCGCCAAAGGTAAAAATAAAATTAGCATAGCTAATAAAATTGCCCAGCCTTGACGTCTATCACCTGTCATAACACCAAAGGTGTAACATAAGGCTGTAGGTATCAATAAAATTGCGATAATTTCAAGAAAATTAGTCAAAGGATTAGGATTTTCAAAAGGATGCGAAGAATTCACATTAAAAAATCCACCGCCGTTACTACCCAATTGTTTAATCGCAATTTGAGAAGCAACCGGACCCATAGGAATTTTTTGTGTCAGTAACACCTTTTGAGATTTTACTGTAGCATTTGAAGATTCTTCCGACTTTTTTTCCAATACAATGGGATCAATCAAACTTACCGTTTGATAGGATTTAAAATTTTGAATAACACCTTGAGAAACTAAAACTAACGATAGAATAAGAGACAGCGGCAATAATATGTATAAAACACTTCGGACTAAGTCAACCCAAAAACTTCCTAATTTGTCGCTATCAAAGCGAATAATTCCACGTGATAATGCTACCAGTAGTGCCATTCCCGTTGAGGCAGAAAGAAAATTTTGTACCGTTAAGCCAAGCATTTGCGTTAAATAACTTAAACTACTTTCACCTGCATAGGCTTGCCAATTAGTATTGGTTGCAAAACTCACTGCGGTATTGAAAGCAAGATCAGGGGGCACATTCGAAAAAGATTGTGGATTAAGGGGAAAATAGAATTGAAAGCGTTGAATAAAATAGACACTCATCAGTCCTAATAAATTGCATAGCAACATTGCACCAAGATATTTTTTCCAGCCCATTTCATCTGATGGTGAAACACCACAGAATCGATAAATAAAACGCTCAAACGGACCGAGACAATAATCAAGACCACAAGATTTGCCTTCGTATACTCTTGCCATATACCAACCCAATGGTTTGACTAAAGCAATTACAATACCGAGATATAAGACAATTTGTAACAAATCTATCACTTTCAACAATGAATCCTTTCATTCAATCGAAAATTAAAATAACTCAGGTTTAAAAAGCACAATTAAAAGATAAACAAGCAGCGAAAATGTGATAAGGCCACATGTCAGATAAAGTCCCATCAATCACTCCGTGATAATGAACTAAAAAAGCTTATTAGCCCAATACAAAGGCCAAAAAAGACCAAAGTTATCCCTATGTAAAGTATGTCTTCCATCTCCTCATATTACCGGAACTTGCCTAGAGGAGGAAGGGGGCAGATCTTTGCTTGATAAATACTTGGTGGAGGTAAGGTAAAGCGGTCAGCTCTAAGTTTGATGAGTTCTAAGGTCCTCAGTGGGGAGGGGCAAAAATATTTTCCTTTCACGATGAGGGGTTTTAGGGGAGAGAACCGTGATTCTCTCACCTAAATATATCAAAGCAAGCATCTTCCGATTTTAGAGCCAACTGCACAGAATTCAGGATATTGATTGAGTAAAACATGCAAAATCCTTAACCGGGAGATGCTGGGCTAGTATTATTACCTAATGCTCGATAAACTGTCGAGACGTATACTTTGACTTATTATAGAGTGGAGAAGACAATCGTGCAAAAAACGAAATCAATTTGGTTTAACGGAGAGCTGGTACCTTGGGACCAAGCGAACATTCACGTCCTGACCCACACACTCCACTATGGTGGCGGTGCATTTGAGGGTATTCGATTCTATAATACCGATAAAGGTCCCGCAATTTTCAGACTGAAAGATCATGTTGATCGTCTGCTGTTCTCAGCCAAAACTCTAAGGATGGAATTACCCTACTCCTGTGAAGAAATTTGCGAGGCGGTTCAAGAGGTGGTGCGTGTTAACGAATTACCGGCGGGATATATCCGTCCCATTGCTTATTTTGGTTATGGCAAAATGGGGGTTAACCCTATCGGCAGTCCTCCTCAACTTGCGATCGCATGTTGGCCATGGGGTGCGTATCTACCACATGACGCAGTCGACATTAAAACCAGTCGTTTTATTCGAATTCATCCAGCTTCAACTCAAGTCGAAGCAAAATTATGTGGCCATTATTTGAATGGCATTTTAGCCGTGCTTGAATTGCAAGGCACTCATTATCACGAAGCTCTTTTTCTCGACGACGATGGTTTCATTTCAGAAGGTGCGGGAGAAAATTTCTTCATGCTCAAAGATGAAATCATCTATACACCCAAATTAGGCACCATTCTCGCTGGAATCACTCGATCCACTGTTATGGAGATTGCGTCCAAAATGGGATATAAAGTTGTTGAAACCAACATTACCTTGGCTGATGCTTATCAAAGTGATGAAGCCTTTTTTACAGGCACCGCCGCCGAAGTCACTGCAATTCGGTCTATCGATGATAAGATTATCGGAAATGGCGGTGTTGGCACAGTTACTGCAACCATCAAATTTGCCTATCTTGATATTGTTCACGGCAAAAACACGGAGTATGAAAAATATCTGACCGTGGTAAAATAATCGAATAAAGGGTTCAGGTCTCTCTAGTTGGCTGTTGAAGATTTTACTAAATAGCAAACAGGCTACCTGCTCCCTCTTAACTCACAGAAAAATAGGTTACGGTTATTATAATGCAAGACAATATACAAGAAGATCATGATTTTGATGGAGAGCAACATTCTTCTGATGAAGAAAATCAAGGCTCTGAAGAAGTGTTTCTGCCCACTACATTACCCGCTCGACCCTATTATACCCCTCAATCCACCCCTCCCTACGAAGAAACGCTTAGCTGGTGGTCTCGATTTAAACAATCCTTGTGGCTCAACACCCAAATAGCCGCAACCAGTCTCGTTAATTCTCTAGCCGACTCAGGAAAAGTCTACCTACTAGCATACGGCGGGGAAGAGGCTGTCGCAGCTGTCACAGTCATGGCTATTATAGAATGGTCACCTACAATTTTAGGCTCAACATTTCAAGCCGTTGCTACACTAACAGCCAGCATTGTTCCTTTAGATCAAGAACATCCAGACGAAGCTCCACCCCCGGTCTTGCTAGGTCCAAGCACCCGAAGTTCAACAATTTTTCATGATAATGAAAGTCACTCACTGCAAGATGTAGGTCAAATTTTTCGAGACGGACTGAAGATTGGAGCAATTTATACAGTTCCCCTAAGTGCTATGTTCGGATTCAGCGGATTTTTACTCAATTTGATTCAGCAGCCGGCAAAAAGCAGTGCACTCAGTCAAATATATTGCCGGTCTAATATGTGGGGAATCTTTGCTTACCTGGGTGGTCTCGTGTGTTCAAATATTGCCAATACCGCGGGAAAAGCACATGTTGTTTTTGGGTTTTCATTAATCAGTGGCATTTTCGGAAACAGCCTCGCCTATTTACTGGGCGTTAGACTTTTCGGAACCAACATGTGGGGAGTGGGCATTGGCATTGCTTCTCAATACTGGCTCTATTTTAGTTGTATGTTAGCGTATTTTTATTTCACTCCAGATCCCCTGATACAATCTTTTCAAATGTTCAGACTCGGCGGATCTTCTCGATCCTATTTTCGCAAAATATTAAGCCTTGGTTGGGGCATTTCTTTTTTTTACGGATTTGAACTGGGTACTTTATTTTTAGCAATAAAATGGGTTGGTGAAAAATTGGGTTCTCGTGTTTTAGCTACCCAAGGTGTTATTCAATCCTGGGGATTTTTATTGATCGTTCCTGCGTATGCTGCAGGTGAATCCGCCAACATTTTGGTATCCCGTTATCGATCGATGGGACGATTTACCGACATGGTTAGTTTTGGCCGGATTAATGCTTTTATTGGATTAATTTATGGGACAGGCTGTTTTCTTGCTTTTGAAATTTGGCCTGAAGCACTCATACAAGTAATCGTCGGCACAAATAATCCAGAACTCCTCAGTGCCTCTGTCACAGTTATGAGATGGGCTGCACCGGCGTTTCTAATTGATCCAATTCGAATTATTTATAGTGGTGCCGATCGCGGACTCGAGCGAACTATGATGACAGTCGTATCGTCTGTTGTAGGATTAGGCGTCGTTGGCTTAAGTAGCTCGTATATTTTATCGTATTCAATGAATCTTGGACTCGTTGGATCAGCCATTGGTCGCGATCTTGGTATGTTTACAGGATTGATTATCATGCTGGTCTCATGGGAACGTGATGCGACTCAAGTATCAGGAAGACGATTGACAGTTCATTGTATCGCGAGCACATTGTGTTGTCCGTGCAGAGAGGAAAGACAACAACGCTATTTATCTCACCGGCAAAGTTTTTTTGCACTTCCAAGCTCTGAACAAACTCGTGAAATCAGAGCATTAAATACACTAGAAGATGATCTCGAAGCTCAAAGAGGTGAAGCGATTGAGTTGGATAATCTCAGAAAAAATATTATTTATCGTGATGTAACTGAAGAAGACATCGTACAACAAGAACGAGGTCTTAAGCCTGAATAAGAATCAACGCTTACGATGACAAAACTGCGTAAGATGTTGATGTTTATTAACCTAACTCGTGTTAACATCCAAAAATGATACACTTAAAACAAATCACCTTACGCCGCGGAACAAAAGTTCTTTTGGAAGATGCCGATCTTGATTTATTCGACCGGCAAAAAATTGGTATTATCGGTCCGAATGGGGTCGGTAAATCTTCTTTATTTCAATGCTTACTTCGCACACTCTCCGCTGACAAAGGCGAGCTAGAAATTCCGCTCAATTGTCAGCTCGCTCACATAAAACAAGAACTGCCTAGCACTGAGCAAAGTGCTGTTGATTATGCTTTACTAGGCGATGCCTTATACGCTCAACGCAAAGCCGAATTAGATGAGAGTGAAAATAGCCATGATGGTATGGCCATCGCCCACGCTCATACACACTTTGCTGAAATCGATGGCTATAGCGCCCCTGCTCGGGCAGCAAAAATTCTGATAGGACTCGGATTTACACAAGAGCAATTATATGCCCCAGTCATCAGCTTCTCGGGTGGTTGGCGAATGCGTCTAAATTTGGCGCAAGTGTTACTGTCACGCGCTGATATTCTTTTATTAGATGAACCTACAAACCATCTAGATCTTGAAGGTATTATTTGGTTGGGCGATTGGATTCGTTCGGCGGAATGTATGGTATTAGTGATTTCACACGACCGAGAATTTCTCGATGAAGTCTCCACTCATATTGTACAATTCAAAGATCAAAAATTGAAAAAATATACCGGGAATTACACTACATTTGAACGTGAATATACTCAGCAATTGTTGATTCAACAGGCTGCTTTTGCTAAACAACAAAAACACCGTGCTCATCTTCAAAATTTTATCGATCGATTTGGCGCAAAAGCCTCCAAAGCAAAACAAGCTAATTCACGCAAAAAAATGCTGGAAAAAATGGTTGAAATTGCTGCGGTTCATGATGAAACTCCGTTTAGCTTTGAGTTTGCTGACAACGTGTGCGGTGTTAATCCCATGCTCACACTCGACCACTGCTCAGTGGGATATAATCACACGCCTATTTTACATGATATTAATTTTGGTTTGCGCGATGGAGACCGTATTGGTCTATTAGGATTAAATGGCGCAGGAAAGTCGACTCTCATCAAATTATTGGCAAACCAACTCTCAGTTATGGACGGTATTTACCAAGCTTCTGGTAAAATAAAAATTGGTTATTTTGCGCAACATCAACTTGATTTACTCGATCCAGAAGCGAGTATGATGACTCAATTTAAGCGTTTAGACGATAAAATCAGTGAAAAACAAGCGCGATCATTTTTAGGCGGATTTGATTTTACGGGAAACCGAGTTTTTGAAAGTATCGGTAATTTTTCTGGTGGTGAAAAATCGCGTTTAGTATTAGCGTTATTAGTTTGGCAAAAACCGAATTTACTTTTATTAGACGAACCTACCAATCATCTTGATATGGAAATGCGTGAAGCACTCATGATGGCTTTACAAAATTTCCAAGGCGCTATGATTCTCGTATCGCACGATCGTTACTTGCTCAATTGCTTAGTCGATGATTATTGGTTGGTTGATGATGGGAAAGTGAATCGCTTCGAGGGTGATCTGGATGATTATCGTCTGTGGCTAAAAGATCGTGAAGCAAAATTACAATCAACTAAAATTAAAACTGCACCTAAACCCCAACCTAAAATCGATACCGCACATTCTGAAAAAAAGATTGAAAAACACGAACAAAAACTCGCTAAATTACAAAATGAATTGGCTGACATTGAGTCAGCGCTCATTAATCCCGATCTTTATCATACGCCTCACTCTCCCGAGCTTGCCAAACTCCAAGACAAAAGTGCTGATCTTAAAACTCAGATTACTCAATTAGAGCACGAGATCTTAAAAATCATTGAAGATGAGTGCTAAGCGTTATAACATATTGATTTTTATGGTTATTTTATCTAACGGTAAGTTGTTTACGCAATATCCAAGCTAACCCTCCAATTCTCAAAAATGAGCTATAATTGATGTAGAGAGATCGATTGGTCTTGAGCATCATTAAAGCTGGAGAATGTTATGCACACTGCAACAGAAAACCCGTCCGAAAAAGCGCGCAAAGCCTTCCAAGAAGCATCGCAGGCCTATCAAACGGCATTAACAAATGCACAAAATACATTTGGTCCAGGTGCTTTACCTGAATTATTATTGACCAACGACGAGCAATTCAAAAAAACAAGTTCACCGAATATGAAAAGCACCTTACAGGAACAAAAAAAGCAAGAAAATAACGCACTCGCTACACTGAATGGATCATTAGATGAGGCCGTTCAACAAAACAATTCAAAGGCGCTTCTTGATCTCCAAAATGCACGCACAACATTAGCGAATGCTGCCAGAGTCGCGGCAAATCCTGCATTAGCAAGCACAGAAAAAGCGAGCTTACAAATAGTAGCAAAAGAAAAAAGTCCGAAAATGCAAATCGTTGATGCAAAATTACGATCAGGTCCGCTTAAGGGCATAATGGCAGCCATGGATGAACGACAAGCAAGAAAAGCGCAAGAAAAAAAAGCAAATGAAGCTCAAGATGTTGTCAATGACAGCAACGCTACAGCTGCAGCACTTCAAGCCGCACTCGCGTCTGGAACTCTCTCCGCCGAACTAGAAGCGCAAGCGAGAGCCGCACTAGTAGAGATGGAAACACCCGAAGCGGATGCGGAAGATTCACATAGTGCCGGCGGACAACCTCAAGAAGTCGAATTAAAAGAGGAAAGAGAATCTTCTGTTGAAAAAGAAGCAAGGGATTCCAATCAAGACATTATGTGTAATGGCCACAGAATACGTACGCATAAAGATGGTAGTGTTTCATGCGCCAGCGTACAAGGCCTCGCTGAATATGCAAAAACTCAGGGCTGGGAAGATTTCAAATTCAATCGTGGTACTCCAGAAATGATTCTTGAAGGAACTGATGCCATGCACGAAAATGGTGTCATCAGTGTTACGATGACTCCAGAAATAAAAGCAAAATTCGATAAACAATATCAACATGAACCTTGGTTCAAATCCCATGAAGCTGTTGAAGCGAGCCATACTGAGACATTTAATAACACCAGTGCTATGGATAGAGCTGAACATTCCGCCTATGCACATTCTTATGTGAATCTTGTTAATAAATCACCCGATGCAACCGAACACCGAGAATTTTTAAATGGTAAAGGCTATTTCAAAGATTCTGATCGAGCCGATGCGATTAAACTCCTTCATAAACAGCATGCCGCGAACCCCGATTTAGTTAAATCAGAAAGTGACAACCTTTTGAAAGGTCTCTCAGAAGAACGCCGAGCTGGAATTATGGGACAATTAGATCAAGCTACTCAGGATCTCATAGCTGCACCTGTGCCACCACCCCGAGATGCTGATGTTATTGCCGCAGCAGTAGAACCTGATTCTCCTCCTGGACCACCTGTACCCCCTAGAGATAGGGTCGCGGAAGAAGCTGAGGTAAGCGGTGCAGAGATGGAGATGCTCTTTTCAGAAGAAGGAGTTGTTGAATCAAACGAAGCAGAAGTTAACAGTGAAGAAATGGATATGCTGTTTTCTGAGCAAGGAATCGTTGAATCGCCTGAAGAAACCAAGAGCGAAACTGTTGCTGCTACTAGGGATGAAGGCGGTACTGGAGAAAAAGGGAAAGAAGAGAAGGCAGAACCGGCACCAACTCCTATAGATGAAAAACCTCCTGAGCTAGGAGCTGCAGCACTAGGTGAAGGGCTTGATACTCAAGCACCAGTACCTGGCGCTGCTCCAGAGCCCCCCAAACAAGCACAAGAAGAAGAAAAGAAATCTGCAGTGGAAACATCAACATCAGTTCCATCGCCTCAAACAACGGCGCAAGCTGCTTCAACAATACCCAATCCGCAACCGCCTGTTCAAAAACAAGATGAAGAAAAAGTAGAAACAACTGCTACAGCGCAACCAACTGCCCAAGCTCATGAGGAACAAAATTTACATACAGCAGCAGCACAACAAACCGTTCAAGCTCAAGAGAAACAAAAAGTAGACACAACAGCGGCAGCGCAACAAACTGCTCAAGCACAAACTTCGGCTGCATCGACACCATCGCCAACAGCGACCACATCAACTTCAGCTGTACCAAAGCCTCAACCTTCAACTTCATCTCAAGCAGCACCATCAGCTACACCAACGCCTGCACCTCGTCCAAACTGGACTAATATGGGTATGGGTCAAACCAGAGAACATCTTCAAGGCGCAAATCAAACTGATAATAAATCAAATTCATTGGCCGGCGTAATCAATCGTAAATTGGATAGCTTGCAAAATATTACTAATGGTAAACTTGAGATTATGTCTCAGTACTTACAAGGTGTAAAAAATTTCTTGAATGGTCCTGAAAATAAGACTCAAACTAATTTTACCGATACAGTCGCAGCATTAGCCGTTAATAATCCATCAACAGTTCCAGCGGCACTGCCAACCCTTAGTTCGCCAGAACTGCGTGAGGTTACAAAAAAAATCAGTGAAGATGAACGAACGGATAAAGCTGAACAAGCATTGCAAAAGGTAGATGATAATTTTGATGATTGGAAAAATAATCACCCTAAAAAATCCTCTGGAAAAGACAGTAAAAAAGAAGAGAAAAAAGAAAAAGATCAACAAGAACAGAAAGCAAATCCTAATCAACAGAATAAAGACCCAAATCAAAAAGATAATACAGAAGTTGATAGCACCAAAAAAAGTTTAGAGGATGCAAAAAAGAAAGTAGCAGAAGCGAAAAAAACCCCGCAAGAACAACAACAAACGCCTCAGGCTCCGAGTCCCGGTGGTGGCGGTGGTCATAAATAAGGTGACGTGATCAGATCTTCACTTACAAAATTACGCTTAAACTATGACCAATTAAATACGTCACCGCACCTGCGCACAATCCAATTAACAACATCCGCACTCCACCCTTCCACGCATTACGACCTGTAAATAAACTAATCGATAATCCTATTGCAAATAACGCAAAAGCCGTTATCAAAATAACTCCGGGTAAATGATGAGTGTTTTTGGATATCAAATACGGAATCATCGGCAAAAAAGCACCGAAAATAAAAGATAAAAATGACGAGATGGCTGCGCCCCACGGAGAGACTAAATCATTAGGATTAATTCCCAATTCATCTCGCGCTAGAGTATCTAATGCATGTGTGGGATTTTCCATTAAGGCTTTAGCTAATTTTTCTGCATGATCTTTATTTAAACCGCGTGCTTGATAAATGAGTGCTAACTCAGCCGTTTCAGCTTCAGGATACATTTCTAATTCTTCACGCTCTAATTCAATTTGATATTCAAATAATTCACGTTGAGATCGAACTGAGACAAATTCACCCGCGGCCATCGAGAACGCACCCGCTAATAATCCTGCAGTCCCTGCAAGCATTACGGTTGCAGGTTCGCTGTGTGCTCCTATCATTCCTAAAATCAAACTCGCATTAGAAACCAATCCATCATTCACACCAAAAACCGCGGCGCGTAAATTATTCGCATGACTTAATTTATGACGAGCACCAACCTCTTCTATCGATTGTGGTATTGGATGTTTTTCTTCTGAGGGGGCAAAATACAATGACATGCCACGAATTTTCATACTCGCTAATACTGTCGCCAATTGACTGGGTGAAAACCACCGAACTAAAAAGGCGACAAAGCGTGTTCGCAAATCCAATGTCAAGGCTAAGGGTGTTTGATCACCTGCAGATAAAAGAGATCGAGCCCAAAGATCAGCTTGTTCATCGGCTTCATTGGCGAGTTGATTAAATAAGACTTGCTCATGACCACGAGTATTTTCAGCTAATTTTCGATACAGATACGCGGAACGTTTTTCCGCCTGCCAACTATCGCGTTGGTTTGCAATAGTCGAATTTGAATTACCCATAGTCACTTCCTTGAACTGATATCCATTTGTCAGTCTATGCTATTGAAAGATAAGGGGTCAAGTCTGAATAAAGGGGTCGGGTCTCCCGTTGGCTATATTGCCTATAGCCAACGGGAGACCCGACCCCTTTATTTTTAACTTCTTGACCTTAGCTGACAGATCATAGATGATTCGGCATTCTCTCTGGAGGTAACATGACTGCACCACTCGTCCAATTACGCAGTATTTGCAAAACATTTGGTGATCACCAAACATTAACGGACATCGACTTGACCGTTGAAAACGGTGAGTTTTTGACGCTGCTCGGCCCTTCAGGATGCGGTAAGACGACTTTGCTTCGAATTTTAGCAGGCTTTGTTACACCCGATACAGGCCACGTTCTCCTAAACGGTAATGAAATTACCAATCTACCTCCTGAAAAAAGACCTATTAATATGGTCTTTCAAAATTACGCTTTATTTCCACATATGAATGTATTCGATAATGTGGCGTTCGGCCTGCGTTGTCAAAACGTTGATGAAAATGAAGTGGCAAAACGTGTGGAAGATGCGCTTGCAATGGTACGTCTCTCGACATTTTCACATCGCATGCCAGCCAATCTCAGTGGCGGACAACAACAGCGCGTCGCCATCGCTCGTGCTGTCATCAATCGCCCAGAATTATTATTGCTAGATGAGCCACTCAGCGCTTTAGATTACAGTCTTCGTAAAACCATGCGACTCGAACTCAAACATTTGCAAAGAGAATTAGGCATTACTTTTCTTTTCATTACTCACGATCAAGAAGAAGCTTTATCGATGTCTGATCGAATTGCAATTATCAATAATGGCAAAATTGAACAAGTGGATACCGCTCGAAAAGTGTACGAAGAACCCAAAACATTATTTACAGCGCAATTTATTGGTGAAGCCAATATTTTTAATACTCTAGTAGAAGAAGCCAGCGAAAGAGCCATCACTGTCAGTATCGAAAACAACCTATTTACGCTGCAAAACACCAAAAATCATCGAGTAGGTGATTTAATAAGCGTAATAATCCGCCCTGAAGATATCAACGTATGGAATCAAGGAGAAATCACAGACTCCACTGAAATGTTGCTTGGCGTGATCGAAGAAGTGATTTACAAAGGCAGCACGGTGGACTTAATGGTGCAATTACCGAGTGGTTTCAGACTCGCTGCCACTGAATTTTTCAATGAAGATGACCCTAATTTATACTACGACGTAGGCGAAAAAGTCTGGGTAGAATGGACTCTCGGTTGGGAGGTCACTATACCTCATGAATGATCGTCAATTTCGTTTCTTTACTCTCAGCATTGCATGGTCGTGGCTCGTCATTTTCGCTCTAGTACCGACATTGATGGTTATCATCAGCAGTTTTTTAGAAATGAATTCGGCACAAAATATCACAGCACATTTTACCCTGGAAAACTATGCTGAAATGGTCGATGTTGCTTATTTAAAAATATTTTTACGGTCTTTGCTCATTGCTGGAAGTTGCACTCTACTCTGTTTAATTATTAGTTATCCCTTTGCCTACGGCATTTCGCACTCGAGCATTCGTTATCGTTCTTTTTTATTACTGCTCGTTATTATTCCCTTTTGGACAAGTTCGCTGATTCGAACCTATGCCATCATGACAATTCTAAAAACCAAAGGCATTTTTAATACGGCTTTACTTTCATTAGGGATTATTCATCAACCCTTACAATTACTCTACACAAATGTGGCGCTTTTTATCGGGTTAACGTACACATTACTGCCGTTTATGCTACTCCCATTATACGCAAACATGGAAAAATTAGATTTGACACTCATTGATGCAGCTCGAGATTTGGGCGCTAAACGAATTACAGTTTTACGAAAAATTTTAATACCCATCACGATGCCAGGCATTTTGGCAGGCTCCATGATGGTTTTTTTACCCGCGATGACACTCTTTTATATCCCCAATTTGCTGGGTGGCGCAAAAAGTATGTTGCTCGGAAATCTGATCCAGGAACAATTTTTGTCAGCCAATAATTGGCCACTGGGTGCAGCGAGCAGCGTTCTTTTAATTATTTTTATGCTACTTCTTGCCCACTGGTATTGGCAACGTAATCCTGATAGCGATAGGACAGAATTACTATGATCCGCGCTATTAAATACAGCTATCAATCTCTTGTGTATGCTTTTCTATACGTTCCCATTATTGTGATTCTTATTTTTTCTTTCAACGATACGTTGCGATCACTACTATGGCATAGCTTTACACTGAAATGGTATCAAGAACTACTTCAAGACACAGATTTGCTCAGAGTCACCTGGCATTCTTTAGTTGTAGGCGTTTTATCCGCTACTTTGGCCTCAATACTGGGCACATTAACCGCCATTGGTTTACATCGCTATCGATTCATAGGTCGAAAAACCATGCACGCCTTAATTTTCTTTTTAATTCTTGTTCCCGATATCGTATTAGCCGTTGCATTATTAATGCTGTACAATTTTTTCAATTTCCCTTTAGGTTTTTGGTCTATATTTTTAGCACACACAAGTTTTTGTATGCCCTTTGTTACTGTAATGGTATTAAGCCGCATTAAAAATTTAGAATCAGAACTCGTTGAAGCCGCCAAAGATTTGGGTGCTAGTGATAGCACAATTTTACGTCGAATTTTGTTGCCACTTTTATTACCTGCAATTTTAGCAGGCTGGCTCATCAGTTTTACGTTATCACTGGACGATGTCATGATCAGTTTTTTCGTTTCAAGCCCCACCTTTCAAATCTTACCGCTAAAAATTTATGCCATGGCTCGTTTAGGTGCTAGCCCTGAGTTAAATGCGCTTTGTACAATTATACTGGCCATCACATTAGTATTAATTTTGACGGCTCACTCATTCATGCGTAAAAAATCAATTTAGGAGAAAAGCGATGAAGTGGTTTTTTCTCATATTTTCCTTAGTATTTTGCACGCTGGGTCACGCGAAGACAAAAGTACTGAATGTATACAATTGGTCAGATTTTCTACCAGCTCATCTTATCAAGCAATTTGAAAAAGAATCTGGAATTACTGTCAACTATGCCGAATTCGACAACAATGAAACTTTGTACACTAAAATAAAGCACAGCAAACATGGTGACTATGACATCATTACACCCAGTAGTTATATGGTCGATAGAATGCGGCAAGAAGGTTTATTGCATCGTATTGATAAAAAGCTTTTAACCAATTGGCATCATCTTGATCCTGTATTTCTCAATCGAGAGTACGATCCTGAAAATAATTATTCCGTACCTTATTTGTGGTCATCCACAGGTATTGCACTCAATACTCTCTACCATAATCCTAAAGATATCACAAAACTAGCGGATCTATGGAAGCCTAAATACCGCAATCAATTACTCGCGCTGGACGATTTACGCGATTGCTTTACATCGGCTTTGTTAAAACAAGGTGATGACATTAATACCGTAAATCCTGATACCATCAAAGAAGCGTATCGTACACTCATTGATTTGATGCCTAATATTCGAGTATTCAATAGCTCTGCTGTAGCTAATATGTTTATAGACGAAGATATTACCATAGGCTTGGCTTGGGGTGGCGACATCTTTCTCGCAAGCCGTGAAAATCCCCATATAATATTTATTTATCCTGAAGAAGGTTTTCAAATCAGTCTAGATTGTTTAGTCATACCGGCCAACGCACAACATGTCGATGAAGCGCATCAGTTGATTAATTTTCTTCTGCGACCTGAAATTATTAGCCAAATACCCCCGAGAATTGGCTTCGCCACTCCCAATAAAACCGCTAATCTTTCATTACCCGAAAATTTACGTCACAATCCCATTATTAGTCCTTCAGCACAAGTACTTAAGCGCGGTAAATTTCAACGAGACCTCGGCACGGCAAACCGCATTTATGAGCGCTATTGGGAAAGATTGAAAATCGGTGCTGACTAAACTGGAGAAAAATTTATGGATTTCATGTATGAATACGGCTT
The DNA here is from genome assembly GCA_019748175.1 of Gammaproteobacteria bacterium. Lineage (NCBI taxonomy): Bacteria > Pseudomonadati > Pseudomonadota > Gammaproteobacteria > Gammaproteobacteria bacterium. The sequence continues at coordinate 26,823 of JAIEPX010000011.1, read as the reverse complement.
ATTTCTCGCTAAGTCGATTACGATGGTACTTGCCATTGTCATCATTGCGCTTGTGATTACAGCTCTCACTACACGCGACAAAGACTCTTTTCAACGACTAAAAATTAAAAGATTCAACAAACGCTTACAAGCTTACGCTGACACCTTGCATGAAACAGTTCTCAACAAAAAATCACTAAAAGCCTACAAAAAAAACGCCAAACAACAACTAAAAAAATTCCAAGCCGATGATGAAATTCAAAATCGCAAACGACTTTTTGTTATGCATTTTGATGGTGACATCAAAGCGTCTGCAACAAAAGAATTACGCGAAGTTATTACTGCTATTCTAACAACCGCAACCACCAATGACGAAATTGTCGTTTGTATCGAAAGCGGTGGTGGAATGGTACATAGTTATGGTTTTGCAGCCTCCCAATTACAGCGCATCCGTGATGCAGGAATTCCTCTTACTGCGTGCATCGATAAAGTCGCTGCCAGTGGAGGTTATATGATGGCGTGTGTAGCAAACCAAATTATTGCTGCGCCTTTCGCAGTGCTCGGTTCTATTGGTGTTGTCACACAAGCCCCCAATTTTCACCGCTTTCTCAAAAAACATGATATTGACTATGAACAAATTACTGCGGGAGAATATAAACGCACGCTCACTTATTTTGCAGAAAATACCAATAAAGGCCGTGAAAAGTGCCGCGAAGATGTTGAGAATACTCATCAACTATTCAAAATATTTGTTTCACGTCATCGATCTAACGTCGATATCGACAAAGTGGCTACAGGTGAAATTTGGTATGGTATCGATGCAAAAGAACTTAATCTCGTCGACACACTTTCCACAAGCGATGATTATTTATGTAAAGCGGCAAAAGAATTCAATGTGTTCCAAATAGATATTCTAAAGAAAAAACAGATGTCAGAAAAAATCAGTGATGCTATTAGACACAGTGCCGATTACATTCTTGAAAAATGTGGCATTGTGAAACCATTATTTTAGCTGTGAGGATTATGCAAAATGCATGAAGGGCATCATCACCATACCAATAGTTCAATTGTTGTCTTATTAATTGGCACGGGAATGACGCTGCTCTTTGCATTCGTTGAGTTTATCAGCGGATACTACGCCAATTCACTGGCTCTTATCAGTGACGCCGGACATATGGCCGGCGATTCCCTCGCATTAGGCCTGGGAGCCTTTGCTGCCTGGATTGCCACTAAACCTGCCACTGATACTCACACTTACGGATTAGGCCGTGCAGAAGTCATCGGGGCTTGGATCAGCAGCCTTTCCGTGCTCGGTATAGCCATTGCGGTCATTATCGAAGCTATCTATAGGCTACGATCCCCTGAAAGCGTCAATGCTGTTGTCGTCATTTGGATAGGTGCTGCGGGCATTCTCACGAATTCGCTCATTGCCTTGATTTTATCACGATCCGATCGCAACCTTAACGTCCGTGCCGCCATCCTGCATGTGCTCAGTGACCTACTCGGATCAATCGCCGCTATGATTACTGGTGTCGTTATTTACTATACCCACTGGTCTCCCATCGACCCTATTCTCTCCGTTTTTATCTCAATATTAATCCTGATATCGAGTATCAGCTTAATACGTGAATCCATCGTCGTCTTAATGGAGGGAGTACCCGGACACATCGACATTTCAGACGTTGTAAGAACCCTCTCTGAAGTCCCCAAAGTCTCTAAAGTGCACGACCTTCATATTTGGACACTTTCATCGGGTCGCATCGTACTAACTGCCCATATTGAGCTTGAATCCTTCTCAATTTGGGAAAATTTATTACCTGAATTAAAAACTTTGCTAGCTCAAAAATACGATATTCACCATATTACCCTTCAGCCAGAAACCAATTATCAGACAGTACATCCTTCCTGCAATATTCCAAATCCATCATAAACTTCATTAAACAACAAACGGCCTTTAAAAAAAGATAAATTTATTTTGATTTTCCATGATTAAAGGGTAATAATATGGCCTCAAATCAGTGTAAACCATAATAATTTTCTGCAGACAACTTGCAATATCTCATTTATCGTATAGACTTATTGGGCCGAGGAATGAATCCTCTGATGATTTGAAAAACAAGTCTATTTGAAAAATGCCCTTAGAGGCCACACATAGGTTTGATAGTGAAGGAGGTCCAATGAACGAAACTGTAAAAAATCAAGATGCTATCGATTGGCAACAATGCCTTATATTGGCCAATAACAACTCTGAAATCGCCAACGATTTACTCACTCTGTTCATCGCGGATTTACCCTCTGTACTAAAAAACATGAAAAAATCTCTTGCCACTGAAGACTATCAAAAATTAAAAGACCAGGCACATCGATTACACGGAGCAACTTGCTATTGCGGAGTTCCAAGACTCAAACTAGCCGTTCAAAATTTAGAAAAGCACCTTAAAACCAACGAAAGCAAAAAAATACCTTTTAATAACATCAAGATTAAGGCGTTATTTAATACATTGCTTGATGAAATTAAAAACGTACAAACTGTTTACGCTGCTAATAATTTCAGACTCGAAGAAGGCTAAGCCGTAAATGAATGCAAAAGTCGCGCCCAATAGCGATCCCGATGAAATAGCTAAATTTAACTCCATTGCACAAACCTGGTGGGATCCTCAAGGAGAATTTGCTCCGCTGCATGCCATCAACCCACTTCGCTTAAAATTTATCCAAGAACATGCTCAACTTGATGATAAAGAAATCATTGATATCGGCTGTGGGGGAGGTATTTTCTGCGAAGCCCTTGCTCAATCCGGTGCGCGTGTTACAGGATTGGATCTTGCTCCCGATAGCTTAATGATTGCTCGCGAACATGCCGACAAAAATCAACTAAAAATTAATTACATTGAATTAACTGCTGAAGCTTATGCTCAAAAAAATCCTGCAAAATACGACGTAGTTACCTGTTTAGAAATGCTGGAGCACGTTCCTGATCCTGAATCGATTGTTCATGCGTGCGCAGCACTTGCAAAACCCGGTGCACACCTCTTCTTTTCCACTATCAACCGCAACCTCAAAGCCTATTTATTCGCTGTGGTTGGCGCCGAATACCTCCTAGGTCTACTGCCCAAACAAACTCACGACTACACCAAATTTATCAAACCCAGCGAACTGGCCTCCTGGTGCCGTAAAGCCGGCCTACAGTGGCAGCAAACCATTGGCATCACCTACAGCCCCATCACCCGCGAATACTCCACAACGCAGAGCAGCGACGTTAATTATCTCGTTCACTGCATCAAAGAATAATAGTGTATACTCGAACGTTTTAGATAATTGAGAATCACGAATGCAAAATACAACACTATCGGCAGTATTGTTTGATCTTGATGGCACGCTCTTAGATACCGTGCCAGACCTTGCTGGTGCGCTAAATACGCTGCGACAACGTTATCAACTTCCGTCATTACCCATCGATCACGTCCGTCAAGTGACTTCTTATGGCTCACCCGGCTTTATTAAACTTGGATTTGATATCGACACTGATCACCCCAAATACCCTCAGCTCAAACAGGAATTTTATACGCTTTATGAAAATAGAATCAGCTCAGAAACACGACCCTTCGAAGGTGTAAAATTTGTCTTGGAAAAATTGAAGGAACAAAATCTGCCTTGGGGAATAGTCACAAATAAAGTTGAACATCTTGCTAGAAAAGTGATTAGTGATTTGGGACTATTAGAAGATTGCGCTTGCGTGATAGGCGGAGATACAACACCTTTTTCAAAACCATCACCTGAACCACTTTACGCTGCGTGCTCAATCATTGATTGTGCTCCAGAGTCCTGTCTTTTCATTGGTGATTCAATTCTTGATATCGAAGCTGCAACCCGCGCAAGCATGCGCAGTGTTGTTGCACTTTATGGTTATATTCCTGAAAACGAAGATCCGTCTTCGTGGGGAGCTAATTACAGTATTTCAAAACCAGAAGATTTATTAACCTGGATATTGAATAAATAAGAATTAAAATTCTCTGAATAATCGACCGCCACCCACTAATGGATTTAAAAATCCGTTTTCTCGGAGCGCATACCAAAAAGTCACTGCATTAATGCCTAAAATAGGAATACCTAGAATAGGCTCCAATTTTTCAGTCACATTAATAAAACTCATATTGGTTCCACATTGAACAATAGCGTCTAATTTATTTTCTTTGGTGGCCAATAATTCCATTACGGCTTTTTCTTTTGCCCAATCCGGAACGTGAGCAATGTGCATTGCATGCGCACATGAAAACCCCACACTGGCCACTACTTCATAGCCTAAATCCTCAAACATTTTTGTGGCATTTTTATTGCCTTGAGAATCAAACGGTGAAATTATTCCAATTCGTTTTGCACCAAACTTATTTAAGGCTGCTGGGGCCGCATCATGCCATGTCGCCCACGACAATTTTGAATGTTCTTCAATATCTTTCATCGGCGCTCTAATTTGATCCAAACCATAAATAATATGCTCTAGACTCATGCCCATAATTAAATATTGTGGCACTGATAATAATGCAGAATCTATTGCAGATTTAAGACCTGTCAAAAATTGACGTTGATAATTTAATAAATCTTCGGCAGAAGCCAATTTAGGACTTGGAGTTGCAACGTTTGTCGTGTGCAAACCAACACCAGCTAATTCATTAGGACCTTGGTTTTTGAAAATGATACTCCACAATTCATGCTCCATACTGGTATTCGTCGCAGGAATCAGCAAACCAAATTTTCTTTTAAAACTTCTGACATCGGGATAACCAACGGAAGAATCAATCTCGCCAAAATGCTCCGCTTTATTTCCGTTTATAATAACTCCGGGGTCTGCTAATGCGGGCATCGGCGCTGCATTGACATCAGGAATTGTGAATTTCTTTCCTGATAATGCTCCGGTTATTGTTTGTGACCCTTGTTGACTAAGTTCTTCATGTGAATACACGCTATGCATCCTTCTAGAAGAAAAGGGCTGAATGAGCCCTTCTCGATATTATTGAATTAAACAGTATCTAATTTCTCAAGTTTATACGCATGAATAATCGCTTTCACCATTGAAACATACGTTGCACCATCTTCAGAATATTTTGATAAATGTTTCGCTAAAACCGTTCCGTGCATGTCTTGTTTATTCGCATGAATTTTTGAACGTTCTTCTCGCAGCGTTTGATACGCTATATGAGTGTTGATGTTGCGAATATAATCACCCACCGATGCATACAAAGAATTAAATCGTTTAATTTCGTGAGTATCGCCTCTGCCGTGGCGTTTAATAGGCGCCATTCCGCAACCTGATGAAAAACAGAAACGTCCGAAATAATTATTCACTTGTTTTGCAATTCGTGATTGCCCCCAATCTGATTCGTGAATTGCTTGAGCCAAAATCAACGATTCAGGAAGAACATCAACCCGTCGAATTAATTTATCCCAACTCGTTTTGTCTTTAGAATTAAAATCTTTGATTTTATATTCAACAGCCACTTTTTGTACCCACAATTGATCACGGGTACTCAATTGATGCGATTTTGACCACTTAGCATGCATGGTGAGTAACAGCTCACGCGTTAGTCGAACTTCAGCGTTCGCTTTGCGCACTTCGGGAAGCATTTGTTTGATAAATTGAGATTGTTTACCTGAAACCAAAGGGGCCGAATAAACATTAACACTGCTTACTAAAATTACACACGCAAGCAAAAGATTTGAAAAAAACTTTAACATGGATATTTCTCCGTCAGTTGTGCGCCACAAAACAACATTATCGTTTGTTATGTAGCATCCATCCGCCATGGGTTGCTAAACCTGTTGAAGATCACTCTTCAACACCCATGCGTACGAAAGTTCGCACTGGCAGATTCGATAAGAATCCCAAAACTAACTGAGAGGATCATTATAATAATGAACTCCTCACTTATTTTTAGAACTCATCCTGAAAATTATTTCAGACTCTTTACGACTATCTCACCCACATCCTTTGACAAGGCGGGATGATTAGCGACGGTCTCTAAGCTCGCCTTCATGAGACCTTGAACCTTTATACCAAATTTACGCCATCGAATCAAGGGTTCAATGAGCCTAGCAGCCACTTGGGGATTAAATTTATCTACTTCCATGACAATATTTGCTAAAAATTCATATCCATTCCCGTCAGATGCGTGAAAACACACGGGGTTCAAGCTTGCAAAGGAGCCCACTAATGCGCGTACTTTATTAGGATTTTTCATATCAAATGCACTATGTTTTAGTAACTTATTGACTTGATCTAGGGTGCTATCTAGAGGGGCAATAGCTTGCAATCGGAACCATTTATCAATGACCAAATGATCTCGCTGATAGCGATCAAAAAATGCGGCTAACAACCGATCGCGCTCTTTGCCTTCCACAGCGTTTATCGCCTCTAGAGCGCCTAAACGATCCGTTAAATTATTCGACGCTTCGAAATGTTGAATTGCCACTGAGCAATCCCCCTGTTGCGCCCCTAAGATTAAATAGTGTAACGCCAGATTTCTCATTCGCCGATGCCCCATCGCAGTATGTGAAAAGGTATACTCACCAGGCAATGCATTTTCTGTATAACACTTTTGCCACATCGTTGATAATTTCACAGCTAATTCTTTTTTGATAAATTCGCGCACGTGATGAATAGCAGCAACATCAGCAACTGTCATACATTCAATTAAATAAGAAATGCCGGGCAAAATAAGCATTTCTGCTTTCAATAAATTATCAAGTGAGTCTTCAGAAAGAACAGCACCAACTGCTTCCACAAATTGATCACCTAAAGAGAGCGGTTTATTTTTTTGATAATCATCCACTAATGCAAGAATCGTTCGAATAAAATACTGCTGCCCAGCATCCCATCGATTAAATCCGTCGCTATCATGTCGCATCAGAAATATAAATTCTGAATCCGTGTAAGGATAATTAACTTTTACAGGTGCTGAGAAACTTCGCAGCAAGGAAGGCACTGGCTTTTCTTTTACATTCACAAAATAAAATGTCTGTTCTGATTGCGTAAGATTTAACACACGCTGAGTACCCGCAGCAGAAGATTCATCTGTTAACTGCAAAGCAATATCTTGACCTGAAGCATCTAAAAGCCCGAGTTTAATCGGGATATGAAAAGGTAATTTTTCAGATTGCCCTGGTGTAGGTGGCGTAAATTGTTGAACGCGTAATGTGTAAGTTTGCGAAGACGCATCATAACTATCGCTGAACGTTAATATGGGAGTACCCGCTTGCTCATACCATAATTTAAATTGTGTTAAATCAATTTCCCCCACTTCTGACATCACATTCACAAAATCTTCGGTAGTTACTGCCATGCCATCAAAACGATGAAAATAAGTTTCCATCGCTTTGGTAAATTTTTCTTTTCCTAAAAGAGTTTGTTGCATGCGAATAACTTCAGACCCTTTATTATAAACTGTAACCGTATAAAAATTATTCACCTCGATATAGGAATGAGGTCGTATTGAGTGAGCCATCGGCCCCGCATCTTGAGCAAATTGTGCATTGCGAATTACATTCACATCTTGAATTCGTTTCACATCACCTAAGGTGTGATCTGTCGTAAAACTTTGATCACGGAAAATGGTGAGCCCTTCTTTTAGTGTGATTTGAAACCAGTCTCGAACCGTCACTCGATTGCCCGACCAATTATGAAAATATTCATGTCCAATCACCGATTCAATTAACACATAATCTTCATCCGTGGCAGTATCAGGTTTTGCTAAAATATATTTATCATTAAAAATATTGAGGCCTTTATTTTCCATGGCACCCATATTGAAATCACTGACAGCAACAATCATATAGATATCGAGATCGTATTCACAACCAAATGTTTGTTCATCCCAACGCATTGCATTTTTCAACGACTCCATTGAATAACTTGCCTGATCTAGATTGCCTTTTTCAACATAAAGTCGCAAATCGACTTTTCGACCTGAACGTGTGATAAATTGATCTTGTAATAAATCCAAATCCCCTGCCACTAAAGCAAATAAATACGAAGGTTTTAATGAAGGATCTTCCCATTTCACCCAGTGACGTCCATTACTCAATTCTTTTTCTTCAACTAAATTTCCATTGGAAAGTAAAAGCGGATAACGTTTTTTATCAGCTGAAATCGTTACAGTAAATTTAGTCATGACATCGGGTCTATCGAGAAAATACGTGATCCGGCGAAAACCGTGCGACTCGCATTGTGTACAATAATTATTGCGTGATTTGTACAAACCACTAAGTGCAAAATTTTCATGTGGTTTAATGCGTACAATAGTTTCCAATATAAACTGAATGGGTAAATGATCGACTGTTAAACTTTCCTTATCCACACGATAATTTTCTGATATTATCGGAGTTCCGTCCAATAACAATGTCTCTAAGTCCATCCCCTCACCATTAAGTACTAACGATGAATCTGGACTTTGTGAATTTGGATTCCGCTGCAGATGCATTACGCTATGTACCGCTGTGTGATCCTCATGAAGCTCAAAATGCAAGAAAATGGCATTACATAAGAAATCGGGAACTTGATAGTCTTCCAAATAATGTGTTTGACTCTCAGATGTATTCGTTAAACTCATAGAAATTACCTCCTGTGGCCAGTATACTGAGTGCTTATTGGAAATACTATGGTAGTTAGCTGATTTTCATTAGCTGCAAACCGCGCTATTCGAGCTAAATTTATTGCGTTTTTTAGTAATATATGGTATACTGTCTACAGTATTGATAACTTAACAATGGGGACTAGAAGATGGCCACAGCAAGACAAATAGCAGTTGGAATCGCAATAGCATGCGCAGCATCCGTTACATTGGCAGCTTTGGCGATGGTAGTATGCGGGATATTTTGCCCCCCACTCGTAATTCCGATGGTATCCGCATTTTTTAAGTTTGCAGCCGTATTTTTCGCCATAGTGGCTACAGCAATGTTAAGTTTGGAGCTACTCAAGGTTATTAATTACGCAACAAAAACCACTCCTAACCCTGCCGCTGCACCACCAGCACCTGCCACCTAAAAGATAAGTACCCCCCCCTTATTAGGGCGACCCCATAAACCGCAATATTTATATAGACTTTAGCTATCCAGCTTGATAGCCTTTGGGCTACGAATAGCGTCAGGATAACTCATGGATCGACAGCACCCCAAAGATTTTTCGAGTCATCTTTATTATAAGATACACGTCTTACCCTGGATCATGTTTGCTATTGTAGTCAGTTTTTATTCCTTCGCTTATTTTTTACGCGTCTCCCCCAGCACTATGAAAACTGAGCTAATTCAACACTTCAATATCTCAGCAGGTCAATTTGGTCACCTCGCTGCATTTTTTTACTATGCCTACACACCAATGCAGATTCCCGTTGGCGTTTTACTCGACAAATATGGAGTACGTACTTCTCTGGCGATTGCCTGTTTGATATGTACTCTTGGAGTGTCTGTTTTTATTTCAGCAGAATCTAGTTATATGCTAGCCTGTTTCGGACGCTTTCTAATGGGCCTAGGCGCTGCATTTGGTTACATCAGTGTATTAAAAATCTCCTCTCTTTGGCTACCCACTCGACATTTTGCTCTTGCAGCGGGATTAACTACAACCTTAGCGATGATAACTGCAATTTTCACCGATTATTACCTTGCAAAATGGGTTCACGTTATCGGATATAAAGACGCTCTCAATTCTGTTGTGCTAACAGGAATTATTCTAGCAGTCATCATTTTTTTATTTTTACGAAATCGTCCACGTCCTGAACATGCTCACCGAATTCCACCTTACAGAAGCAGTTTCCCCGAACTTAGAAGTGGATTACGTATTATATTCTCACGGCCTCAAACGTGGTACATCGGCATAGTGGGAGCGCTTATGTATATGCCCGCATCGGTCTTAATGGATCTATGGGGCATTCCTTTTTTCCAAGATGCTTACTCACTCACTCCTGAAAGAGCAGCACAGCTAATGATGATGCCTTTTATCGGTTGGATAATCGGTGCTCCATTTATTGGTTACTATTCAGATAAAATTGGTTTGCGCAGACCGCCTCTCATTATTGCTAATATCGGCGCATTACTCATCATGCTAGTCATCCTTTATTTTCCGTATGTGCCATTTTTCTTTATGAATGTGTCTTTATTTTTACTTGGACTCTTTAGCAGCGGTCAGATTTTAGTTTTTTCACTGATTCGCGAAAAAAATAGTAACAAATTATCGGGCACTTCAACAGGAACCACCAATTTTATGATCATGATGGGGGGAGCCGTATTTCAACCAATAGTCGGTCTTCTTCTCAATTTACACTGGGCTTCTCATCATACTTTAGTGGATGGATTGCAAGCTTTCACAGTAACAGATTATCATTTTGCACTGAGCGTAATTCCGATCGGGCTTGCAATATCAACTTTTTTTGCATTTCTAATTACAGAAACCTACTGCCATGTTCCAGAAGATCATTAATTAGGATCATATATGAGCATTTATACCATAGCATCGATTGTTTTGACTCTAGCGGTAGCAGCAACCTACCTCAATGAACGTTTCATTAAAATGCCTACTACTATTGCAATTATGTCAGCCTCCATTCTTCTTTCATTATTATTAATTGTGTTTGGTCGATATTCCCACTTCGGATTGGGAGAAATAATTACAAAACAAATTTCTCAACTTGATTTTCACGCATTGTTGATCGATGGAATGCTGAGCTTTTTATTATTTGCCGGATCTTTGCACGTAGATCTTGGTACGCTCAAACAACATAAATGGGAAATCGGTGTTCTTGCAATGCTGGGAACCGTAGCCTCTACTTTTCTTGTGGGAATTTTTATTTATTTTATATTACCCCTAATTTCGCTTCATCTAGATTTTATTTATTGCTTGCTCTTTGGCGCATTAATCTCTCCTACCGATCCGATTGCGGTACTCGCAACCTTTAAAGAATTAAATGCCCCCAAACAACTCGATGTTAAAGTTGCAGGAGAATCCCTCTTCAACGATGGTGTTGGCATCGTAATGTTTCTTTCACTATACCAACTCGCTTTTTCTCAAACACCCCTCAGTTGGCAAGACGTGAGCCTTCTTTTTGTTCAGCAAGCCATTGGCGGCATTGCCTACGGATTAGCCTGCGGTGTGATAATTACCAAACTTATTAAAGCTATCGATAATTACAAAGTTGAAATTCTGCTCACCTTAGTGGTCACCTCAGGTGCGTATATTCTTGCCAATACCCTAGGCGTTTCTGGACCCCTTGCGATGGTGGCTGCAGGAATTTATATAGGTAATAGTGGTCGTCACACAGCCATGTCTGAAAAATCGCGCAATAACCTTGATACATTCTGGGAACTCATTGATGAAATTCTGAATGCCGTACTTTTTTTACTCATCGGATTTGAGCTACTCATACTCGAAACTAGCGTTTCAAGCATTATCGCTGCCATAATCGCGATTCCACTTGTTCTTTTTGTGCGTTTTCTCACGGTCGCTGCACCCATGGCACTTTTCAAATTACGAAGAAAATATGCACCTTACACAATCAGTATCTTAGTTTGGGGCGGATTAAGAGGCGGTCTTGCAGTTGCGCTCGCGTTGGCATTACCACAAAGTAAAAATCGCGAACTGATTCTGCTAATGACCTATGCTGTTGTTCTGTTTTCTATTTTGATCCAAGGTATGACCATCAAATCGTTAGTGGAAAAAAGTAAAGCAGCCTAATAGTTAAACGATACTTTCCATAAATTGCTGATGAGCTTCTAGTTCTTCGGCCGTCGCAACAATTACCGGCAAAGAATGCTGACGATCATTTCGAATAATCGGACCAGAATCTGCAACTTGTTGAACAGTATCCGAAGCATCACCGAACATCGTCACTTGTCCGCCCGTCATCGCCAAGTAAACGTGTGCCAATAATTCAGCGTCAAGCAAAGCACCGTGAAGTTGTCGATTAGAATTATTAACATTATAACGTTTACATAAGGCATCTAGACTATTTTTCTGACCAGGATGTAATCGTCTTGCATACGGTAATGTATCGAAAACCCCACTGATTTTTTCAATGGATTGATACTGTGAACCCGACAATTTAAATTCGTGATTGAGAAAACCCACATCGAAAGTTGCATTGTGGATAATTAATTCTGCGCCGCGAATATAATTGATAAAATCATCAATCATATCAACGAAGCGTGGTTTATCTTTTAAAAATTCATTGCTAATTCCATGGACACGCATCGCACCTAAATCAATTTGTCGTTCCGGATTCAGATAGGCATGAAAGTTATTTCCGGTGTAACGACGATTAAGCAATTCTACACAACCGATTTCTATCACACGATGTCCATCACTTGGTGAAAGTCCTGTCGTTTCAGTATCGAGTACGATTTGTCTAGTCATAATGTCCTGCTCAATAATTCATCAATTGCTTCATTGGCTAATTGATCAGCTAAATCATTCTCAGGGTGACCACTATGCCCTTTCACCCAATGCCATCGAATCTGATGTCGCGTCACTTCAACGTCCAATTCTTCCCACAAATCTTGATTTTTTACCGGTTTATTTGCACTATTTCGCCAATTATTTTTTTTCCACTTTGCAAGCCAACTCATAACGCCATCGCGCAAATAATTAGAATCTGTTGTAATTTCAATATCACACGAACGATTTAAACCTCGTAATGCCTGAATGGCTGCTGTTAATTCCATCCTATTATTGGTTGTCATTTTTTCCGAACCTTTAAGGTGTTTCTCTTTATCACCAAAGCGCAACACAGCCCCCCATCCTCCAGGACCTGGATTACCACGACATGCGCCATCTGTGTAGATTAAAACTTTCATGGTGCGAGGATACTTGATTATGTTTAGGGGTCAAGTCTTGAATTAGAAAAGGAAGCATCTCCCGCTTTAAAAATCAACACCCCTGAACAATGGCATTGAGAGACAAAAAACACCCTCAATCCTTAAGCGGCAGATGCTGTGACTCACGTCGATGCGATTCCAACGTGCTGGGTTCAGTTACATGTTCACCCACTCGGACCAAACTTTTTTTAATGCATGTTCGGATAGCGGTAAAAGGCACGACTCTTTTTTTAGCAACAATTAAATGTACCGCTCCCAAATGAGGCCATAACAATTGCCCCATCGGCTCCAAAAACAAAAATCGTTTCAACCAACCTTCATCTGAAATAGGAGGGCGATGAGCCACACTCTTATGGTACACAATTTGAAATCCTGCATGATTCAACCAACGTCTTACTTGGCCAGCACCATGAAATTGTGCACGCTGTAACAGTGCATCATGACGTCGCCAAATTTTGGCTAAACGCCACAAACTCCACGCATTATACCCTAAAATAATGACATGCCCTTCGGGAATCAACACATCATATACTGATTTTAATAGGGCCTGAGGTTTCTGAAGTCGGTCCAAAGTATGCGGCATCACCACAAGATCGATACTATCCGGCAAAAAAGGCATCTCATCAAAATCTGCTTTAACTGAAGACCCATCGAACCCTGGCGCTACTTCATCGGCTAAGCGAATATGATGATTAATTAAACTTGTTTCTAATAAATCAAAGTGTAAAGGCCCACCTAGTTGCAATAGATGATAGCCAAAATAACGAGGCAACAAAGACGCCAAGGCTTTACGCTCAGCTTCTAATAAATAGCGCCCGTGCGGATGATAGATCCAATGATCCATTTTGGGAAATGCGGAGTGCCTTGTCATCCAGTTCCTCAAGAATCTATTTCGATATTATCTAACAGTGTATACTCCATCGCACTAAAAATGTGAAGATGCTTCCTTTGATATATTTGTGAGATAGATCACGATTCTCTCCCATAAAACCCATAATCGTTCAAGGAAAATCTTCTATCACCTTGAACGCAGATGATTTTTCTTAGCAGGGAACTCCTGAAATTCTTTTAGTATAATCGCCCTTGAAATAGTCGAGGTCTCAATAAACTGTTGAAAAGCATTTATAATGATGGCTTTTTAATAAATGATATTATACACTCTGGTCAACACTTGGAGGGTACCATGAAACGTGTTGAATTAGGTTCTCAGGATGTTCTTCTTACTAAAGGTGCAGCTTTTAACGCTGCTGAATTGGGAGATCAACTTGGAAAGATTCCAGGAACTGTAGGTCAGAAAGACCAGGATGCATTCGATGCACTTGATCACTGCAGTGATTCAAGTGGATCAAATTCTCCTGTTGATTATTCACCACCACAAAGCCCTACGAAACACAAAACTCATAATCCAACACCACCTCAACCTAAAATTGGCTATCACAACGATTTATTATTACTTCGATCCAAGTTAACTGTACTCAGCCGTCAACATTACGAATCTTTTTGGGCAGACAATGGCCCTATGTATAAAGCACTTCATAATCAATTTCGCTCTAAAGAATTAATTGAGAATTTACCGTCTGATCTAATATCAAGTCATTACCCTTTTATAGACGAATCCTCTGAAAAGATGGAAGAATTTCGCAACGGGAAAATCGATGATTTTGCATTATTCAACTGCGCTTACGGACTAAATAACTCCTTTAATAATAGTGTAAACGCTGTGGATTCTGGTTACCAACTCTATAATCAAATAATCGAAGCCTCTTGTAACAGCCTCCTGAATTCTTCTAACTTATTTGAAAATCAGTACGCTGAATTCCATCGCAGGAATGCATTATTCAGATTAACGAATGAGTTAACCACCTATAATAAAACCCTATTTAGAGAGAGCGAAGCCCAACATCTGCCCTCCTTCCCAAAAGATTGGAATTTCCCACCTTCAGATCACGGTGATACTTTTGATTCATACCATTCTGTCGCTGATCTCTATATCGTATTGGAAAATATTATATCTCCGCTTACCATACTGAAAACCCACTTGAATTATCAAGGTATTATTAATTCAGTATCAACTCTCCATGAACAATCACATGACCAAATTTACCAATATCTTCTTTTTAGCTCACATTATAAAAGAGCGCAGATTCTCAATATTATAAAACCTCTCGTTGATATGAGCTGTTCGTTAAAAAGATTATCTCCTGCAAAACAAACTCTACGAAAACATATCGAACAATTTGCAAAAGGTCAGATAAACGAAACCGCTTTCAAGGCTAGTTTAAACAAATTATCTGCTGATCATAACTGGAAACAGCTCGATGATAAAATTCTTGAGATTAACAATGTGCAAGACAACCAACAACTCTTAGCAGCGTTTTTGGAAATTAATGTTCCTGAAGATGGTCTAAGTTACGAAAGTTTTATTTCTAAAGTTGCAGAAAAGTCCAATAATAATACCGATTTACCTTTATATAAAAAAGAATTAGCGAAACACGTTACATGTTTTGCTAAAGGAGAGTTAAGTTTTGTTCAATTCCAAGGTCAACTAAAAATACTGTCTTTAAATTTTAGGCCTAATAGCTTTTGGGCTCGCCTCGGAAATTATTTAGGAGCAATCTTCACACTTAACTTTTCCCGAGTTGGAACACTATGGCAGCAATATGGCGACATCAATCATATAAACAAAGTGATTCGTCACAGTTATAAAGAAACTGCCAGCAATCGAGATTCTCAGATAGCCACATTAAGTGTCAGCAATGACGTACTCCCGGTAAAGGAAACTGATATTAGAAATCAAGATGCAACCAAAGCCACAGCCATCTTATGGTTAAATGAACAACAAAAAGAGCGCTGCGAATCTATTAGCCGAGCATGCGTTCCAGCTCTAACTCCAGACACCAAAAATACTAATCCGCATTATGCAAGTGCTCTTTCGAAACTACATTTTATTGCGAGTCAAAAATCATCTTTAGAGAGAGAGACAAGGAAATTAAGTGAACAAGTCACAACAACGATTAATGAGAATCAACAAATAAAATCCAGTCCTACAAAAACACAGAATGGATCTACAAGATCTCAACAAATACAAAAATCACTTGTAAGCGCAATCACTCTAGGATTAGGCGTTCAACGCAAAGCTCAAGTATACTCTTATGTTGCTGAAACGCTGGCTCACGAACCCAAAACATTGTCTGCTGTGGGGTAAACGTGAAGCTCAATAAAGGTCCCTTGCCTTCTTTCACTGAAGAAGAAATTAAGGCTATCACTCAAACTTTAATTGATTCTTATAAAGATCCACGAGTCCATTTATTCGACACCCTCGTGTCAAGAACACTTGCGATAAAAGAATTCAGAAACAAATTACAATCAGAAAAAGACACTATTTCAAAACAGGAAATTTTAATTTTCTGTTTTGAACAGTTTCAACTGAGTGCCAGCGTATTCGGACAAGTTTTTAATTACCATAATCGAGGTTCTGGTCATGCGATTTGCACTGAAATTTTCAAAAGAACAAAGCAATTATTCAATCAAGTTTTTCATAAGCAAGTTATTGTAGACTCTACAGGAAAACATGACACAATAATGGGGCTAGTGTTGAGAAAGTTTCCTATAGAACAGTCTCAATTGTTTGGCCATATTAAAGACCTACACAAAAAGTGCAAAACAGAGCATCGACATAAAGACGTCGGTCTCTATGAGCTATTTAGCAAGTATGCGATACAAGTTGAAAGATTGGCTGATATTTACGCTAATCTTGTTGAGCCAAAATTCACACCTTCGTACTCTCAAGCTACTAGTGTGCAACGTTCTGAGCAAAGCACATACTCTCTATTCCACCAGGCGCTCACTTATTTACCTTCAGTAAGACGAATAGTTTCGGTCGATAATACTTCGACTGAAACAGCTGTCGAATCATTAGATCGAAACAACACTACTGAAATCGAAACAATTCGTTGCTAATCTAAAAAACCGCTGATAGAATACGACGTTTCTGTAAATGAATGTGTATACAATGATGTATACCTGTGAAACGATATGAGTGCTTTGGTGCTTATGTCGAGATTTTTAAACCGTGAAAAGGGGATAATATATGTTAAAGAGAGGTCTAATTGCAATTAGCGCATTGATCTTCGCTCTTAGCCTCGCTGGCTGTGGCGAACGTGAACAAGTTAAGGAAGAATCTGAAGAAGTGACTACTACTACTTCTACACCAGCTAGTGACGCGAACTCTGGCAAAGTGACAGAAGAGAAGAAAGTTACTGAAGAGAAGAAAGAAGCTCCAGCTGCTGCAGCTCCGTCTACTGAGACTCCTGCAACACCAGAAGCTCCAAAAGCTGAAGAACCTAAGCCAGCAGAACCTGCTCCAGCTGCTTCAACTAACTAATTTAGTTAGTTTAGCTGCAAGATTACCCGCTCACGACACAGTCATGAGCGGGTTTTTTTTATCCTATGAAAGGTTTGAAGGGGACAAATCTCTAATTGCCACTTTCTATACTCAATCTATAAGACTACTTCTTTAACCTTATAAGAAAGTAGCAATTAGAGATTTGACCCCTGATGCTTGACACCTTTTCTCACAGCTCCCCCTCTACCCTTCTATGCCAAATTGTTTCACTCGGCCGATCTTCTAATTCAATGCCTTTTTGATGAAGTTGCTCTCTAATCGCATCAGCCTGTGCCCATTCTTTATTCAGTCGAGCTTGCGTTCTCTCCGCAATAAGCGCTTCAATTTCCTGACGTTCTTCTCTAGAAACACCGGCTTGCAAAAAGGCAAGTGCATCACGCTGCAAAATTCCCAACACCCCACCTAGCCGTTTGACTAGAGTCGCAATACTTGCAGCAGCTTCTCGACGATTTTGCTTTTTGAGTCGATTGACTTCACGAGCCATATCAAACAAAACGGCAATCGCTTCCGGAGTATTAAAATCATCATTCATGGAGTTTACAAAACGATGCTCATAATCCGTTTCAACAGGTTCGGGGGCATTAGGCATTTCACGTAAACATAAATAAAATCGTCTCAAGGCCATTTCTGCACTGGCTAAATTTTCATTGGAATAACTAATAGGACTTCGATAATGGCTGGCCAACATAAAATAGCGAATCACTTCGGGGTCAACCGTTTTCAACACATCACGAATCGTAAAAAAATTCCCCACTGATTTAGCCATTTTTTCTTGATTAACTTGAACAAATCCAACATGCATCCAAGTGTTCACCATCTTACATCCGTTGGCGCCTTCGGATTGTGCGATTTCATTTTGATGATGAGGAAACACCAGATCTAAACCGCCCCCATGCAAATCAAACTGTTTGCCCAATGTTTCAGTGGACATCGCTGAACATTCAATATGCCAACCCGGTCGCCCTTCACCCCACGGTGATGGCCAATGGGGCTCGTTCGGTTTTGCTAGTTTCCACAGAACAAAATCCAAAGGTTCACGCTTAACTTCAGTAACATCCACACGATGCCCAGCTTGTAACTTTTCCATGTCTTGATGAGCCAATTCTCCGTAATGCGTGAATTTATTCACGGAATAATACACATCACCATTCTCAGCAACATACGCATAATCTTGTTCAATTAATGCTTGTATCATATTGATAATACTGGGAATATGCTGAGTTGCTTTAGGTTCCAGATCAGGCGATAAAACGCCTAAGGCTGCTTCATCTTCATGCATCGCAATAATGTTACGTTCGGTTAAAGATTCTATAGATTCATTATTTTCATTGGCTCGTTGAATAATTTTATCATCGATATCCGTGATATTTCTGACGTAAGTAACGTCAAAACCCGCATATCGTAAATAACGAGATACCATGTCAAAAACCACGAATATCCGGCCGTGGCCAATATGACAAAAATCATAGACTGTCATCCCACAGACATACATCCCGACTTTACCTGGAATCAGGGGTACAAATTCCTCTTTTTGCTGGGTCAAACTATTGTAGATTCTAAGCATCCTTCACCTTTTATCACTGCCATAAAAAGCTAAGAATACCAGCACTATGTGGCCAAGTCTAAGATTGCTACTTTCTTAGAGTGACGATTTTGGATATGCCATAGGATGTACCACCCACTCAGGTTTCCATTTAACCTCTTCCGCTCAGTGGGCCATCCATGGCCCATCCCGCTATCATCCTGATACCTATTCGCTCCAGAGGTTAAATGGAAACCTGAGTGGGTGCTTTACCACTTCGTTCTTGCGCACCCCTATCAACCTCGATAGCCAAGGCGTAGCGATGATGTAAAGCCAAAAAAAAGCCAGGATTAACCTGGCTTCTTTAGATCAGAACAGAGCTTAGTCTTGAGCAACCATATAAAATTGATCTTCCAATGGTAGTTCTTGAGCTGCTTTGTGTGACAGATTTCGGCCATGCGCAAAGAAACCTACACCGAAAGCTAAAGCAGTTACACCGCCACTCACCATTCCAGCGCCAGCGTTTACCCCGATAACACCAGCAGGTGCTAATACAACTGTGGTAATTGCACCTAAGCTTACAGCCGTTGCTAATGCACCCAATAATGCAGTGATAGCACCGAGTACGATACCTGCAAGTCCTATAGCTTTATTAGCAAACGCTGAATCCATAAAATTTCCGTGATTAACAGGTTGAGCAGCTGGTACATTAGCATCAAGATCGATTTCTTCCACTTGAGGCTGTTGAGCCTGTAAAGCAGCAATGTATTTAGCCATAAAGTCTGCACAGCCATTTAAGTGATTTTCAAGCTCTGCACTTTTTTCAGCATCGGCAGATAACTCTTCTACTGAATTGTTTAGTAAGGCAATTTTTACGTTACTAAACCAAACTGTCGCTAGTTTAGCGTGGTCCTTCAAAGATTCTATGCTTTCACTCGAGACACGAATTGCATCTTCTAAAAATTCCTGACATTGATAGAAAGCTTTTATTGCTGCTTCCAGTTTTATCTTTTCATCCGATGCGATCACCACCATAGGCTTCTCAGCAGTACCATCTTCCATTACTACAGGAGTAGGATAAAGACCTAAGGGAGTGTCCATTAGTACAGATTTTTTCTGGCGCATACTTACATACCTCAAGATTAATTAATAGTTCGCATATTGTACGCTAATAAATTATAAATGTCAAGTATATTATATTAATACGGGTAATAAATTCATGCTTTTATATTAAAATACGCCAGAATACCAGTAAACCAAGCCTTTAAGCCCAATATAGAAGTGGTAAAACGCTCAAAATATGAGCGTTTCTCTCGATTAACAGATTAATTAAACGAGGTCTTTGTAGGGTAGCGCAAATGATGAAGCCATAAATTGATCGAGCTTAATATCTTCTTGATAAACAAAGCCTTGATAGCACTTTTTATTGCTTAACACGAGGTCTATCACGGTCGCAGCGCTGCTGGCCGTAGCGACTTGAATGGCCGAATGACGCTTATCAAACAGGGTTTTGGGATAGATCTTTTTCAGGGTATTCTCTTCAAAGAACTCCCCTTCTCGCATGCCCGACACTGATACATAGATGATCATCACATCACTATCTGTCTTGGGCAGGGCTCGTAACAGGATCTTCTTAAGGACTTCCCGGTCATCGTTCAATTTGAGGTCTTGCATCAAAAACTTCATCCGGTCAGCATGCCCGGGGTACCGCATGCTTTTATAATTGAGGGAACTGACCTTGCCCTCATAACGGTCGTGCAGCCCACCAATCCCACCAGACGTGTTAAATGCCTCATACATGACTCCATCCAGCTCAACCACTTCTAAGTCTTCCAATGGCTGTAAATAGGTCTTTTTTCCATCGACGAGGGCTGGACACATGTTCCCGTATTCATTGATCAACCCATCAATAGACCAGGCCAGAGCATAATGAAGACTATTGGTGGCATGTTGCGGCAAACAGCCCGCGCGCAATTTCACACTATCTAAGCTTTCAAAATTTTGCATCAGGTGATGGGCTAAGATATTGATATAACCTGGCGCAACCCCACAGCGTGATACGAACGCCTGAGACTTCCCTTGAGCCAATTCTTGTACAGCCGAGACTGTTTTAACGTCTTCGGTTAAGTCAAAATAATGACAATTACAAATAGCAGCCAGTTGAGCGATAGAGAAATTACAATAATAAGGCAGACAAGCAACTAAAGCTTCTATAGCGTTGTTTTTGATATAGGCCTCGAGATCAGCACTCGGCACCACATTCATTGCGATCGTCGTCAAATTAGGCAAAGCCGAAAGCTTGGAAAAATGATCCGGATTACTGTCAACCAAGTGAACTTTGTAACCCCCTGCTGCTAATAGCTGGGCTAACAAAGAACCGATTTGACCGGCACCTGCCACTAAAATATTCATACTTGCATCCTTGCTAGGGTAAGGGGTCAGATTATTTAGTATAGATCGAGTTCAGCATGGCAGCCAATCGATATCCTGCTAACGCCAGCCGCTGCTCCATAATGAAAACGCCTTTATCATGGTAATCCTTGGTTGGTGTCGATTTTTCTGGAATTTGATAAACATACGACTCCGCTATCGCTCGGCCTTCATACGCCCACTCAATAGGCAACCTATCACGTGCTGGAATTTGCTCCTGAGGGTATCGCTCCTCAATTTCCTCAGCATACTGCCAAATTCGCACACCTGTAGTGACTTGCCGGCGCTGAAATGGCGTAAATTTCCCAAGCCCACGATCCCAATACGCATGTAAATTATCTGCCACTTTACTGCGAATCAAGTAGCTATGCCCACCGTGATCCCCTCTAGGATGAGAGACGCTGTATCGATTGATTGCATGCAAAGGCTGGTGTATATCTCCCACGACATGAATCAACAACTTCAAACACGTTTGTTGATCCTCGAGACTGGCCGCTGCGTTTCGCAGTACAACTTGGCAGTGATTAATGCCATAAACAGCATTGATTGGATGGGGTGGATGCGTTTTAACGACATGATCTGATATTGGCAGATTAATGTAATGCCATAATCTAAATCGATTGTCCCCCCGATCGCGCGACCAGTCTGCCCAGGTTGACCAATAAACGAATCGACTACGCCCTGAATACTGTTTCTCAGGAACAAAAGTTAATTGATCAACCGCTTTTTTTGCCTCAGGTGTTAGATGATCATACGCAATATTAGCCACAATTTTATGACCAACAGCGCTCCATCCAAAAATTGCACTCGGCAATAACAATAGACAGGCAATGAAGGTATATTTAATTTTTTTTATCCACATAGATCACTCCTTAACCCTCTACAACTTTCGCAATAATATCTTTTCTACAACATGATCATGGCCTTTATGTAGAATTAAATTGGCCCGATTTTTATAGGGCAACACATTCTCAAAAAGATTTTTAGCATTGATCGACACCCAAATAGTATGCGCAAATTCTTGTGCTTCCGCGTCCGACATCCTCGAAAATTGATTCATAAAAAGTTTATTATTATCATATGCTTGCGATCTAAAGCTCATAAATCGCTCCACAAACCACGCCTCAATAACCTGTGGATCTGCATCGACATAAATACTAAAATCAAAATAATCTGATACATATACTCGTGACGATACTCGAGGATTTGAGCCCCCCACTTGCAAGACATTTAAACCTTCAACAATGACAATATCAGGCGAATGAATGGTCTCAAACTGATCAGGAATAATGTCATAATACTCATGAGAATAAATGGGGATTTGTAAATCGGTTTTTCCCCCTTTAATATCCGATAACAATTCGATTAATTTTTGGACATCATAACTCTCAGGAAAACCTTTGCGATCTGCCAAACCACGACGCGCCAGTTCATTATTGGAAAATAAAAATCCATCCGTTGTGACAATATCAACTTCTCGATGCGCAGGCCATCGAGATAATAAAGATTTCAATAATCGAGAAATCGTACTTTTTCCTACTGCCACACTACCAGCGACACCAATGATATACGGGACTCTAGCAACAGAAGTCCCTAAAAATCTGCTAGTTACACGATAAAGCTCTTGTGTTTCCTCAACATACAAATTGAGTAAACGAGCAATCGGTAAATAAACCTCCTCAACTTCCACTAATGAAATGGATTCATTATGACCACGCAGCCGAGCTAATTCACTTTCTGTCAAAGTCAGAGGTGTATCTTGTCGAAACTGACGCCAATTTGCGCGGCTGAATTCTAAGAAGGGTGTATGGTTGACCATTTCACATTCTATCAGTTACAGTAGAAGGCTAATCGTAGGGAGTTGTAAATCACAAAGCAAGACTCACATGAACTTATTTCAGCGCATATTTAATTTTGGGCGCATGTTAGGCCCTGGCATGCTCTTCGCTGTTGCAGCGATGGGTGCTTCGCATTTAATTCAATCTACACGTGCCGGAGCAACCTACGGTTTTATCATGATTTTTGCCGTGTTATTGATCACAATCATAAAATACCCCTTTTTTGAATATTCACAACGTCTCACAGTCATCACCAATAAAACGTTATTACAAGGCTATGCCCACCTCGGTCGTTGGATTTTGTTTGGATATATCGCGATTACAATATGTGTGTCGTTTATTACTGTCGCCACAGTGAGTTTTATCGCGGCTAACATTTTCGCGTATATGATTGGAGCCACAATCTCTCCCTTGGTTTTCACCATTGCCATTATCAGTATTTGCGCTTCGATCGTGTTTATTGGACACTACCTTTGGCTGGAAAGAACTGTCAAATTAATTCTAATCATACTCGCATTATCTACAATTACCGTTGTGGTTTTGGCCTTCCCCCACAACGTAGAACGCGTTGCCACTACTCCACGGCCTGATTTATGGAATTTAGCAGGCTTGAGTTTCATGTTAGCGTTGATGGGTTGGATCCCAGCTCCATTAGAAGTGTCAGTCTGGGTTTCATTATGGACTAAACGACGCTATCGCGTAAGTGCTCATACACCCACACCTAAAGAAGCCATGCTCGATTTTAATATCGGATACATTTTAAACGGGGTGCTTGCCATATTTTTTGTCGCTTTAGGAACTTTGGTGATGTTTGGCAGCGGCGAAAACTTTTCAGATTCCGGTGTAAGATTCACAGAACAATTAGTAACGCTGTATAGCAGTCATATTGGGTTGTGGAGTGAACCTATATTAGAAATTGCGATGCTCACTACCATGTTTAGCACAACCATCGTTTGCTTAGATGCTTATCCTCGCGCAATATCCACAGCGACCTACTTGGCTTTTCCCACAATGAAAAAATATTACCCGCTATTGTATTGGTACAGTGTGCTCATATTATTTTTTGGATGCATCATCTTATCAGGCTATTTTGTTAAAAATATGACTCGTCTTTTGGATTTTGCAACCACGCTCGCGTTTTTAGTTGCACCTATCTATGCACTATTAAATTATAAAGTCATCACCAATTCAGACATTATTCCCAAAGAACATCAGCCCAATCGATCATTATTAATCCTCGGACGATTTGGAATCGTTTTTTTGATAGGTGTAAGTTTATTGTATTTAACTTGGCATCTAGGCTGGATACTGCATGAATGATGCTCCTAGATTCTGCTGTTGGGATCGTAGCGAGAGATCCTCAGGTACACAATCTAGGATATTTGCAAGCACAACCGTGAGAACTTTATGAATCACCTTGATATTATAGAACCAGATTGGCCTGCGCCTCCCTCAATCATTGCACTGACTACAACGCGTCTGGGCGGTGTTAGCGAAGGGCCCTACGCAAGTTTCAACCTCGGACACCATGTGGGTGATAATCCGGATCACGTTAATCAAAATCGCGATCGATTACTGAAAGCAGTCAATTTACACCATGAGCCCATCTGGCTAAATCAAACTCATAGCAATATTATCATCAACCTCGACAATCACGACTTGACAAAAATGGTGGCAAATCCCCCTACTGCCGATGGATGTTATACTGTTAAAACCCAACAAATTTGTGCTGTACTCACCGCCGATTGTTTACCCGTATTACTCTGCAATCGTGCAGGTACGGAAGTTGCTGCAGTTCATGCCGGTTGGCGTGGTTGTTTATCTGGCATATTGTCGGAAGCCATAAAAAATTTCCGATCTCCACCCTCAGATATCATAGCGTGGTTGGGACCAGCCATTGGACCTGAGGCTTTTGAAGTCGGCCCCGAAGTGTTCGAGGCCTTCACGTCTCATGAACCAAAAAACACCCCTGCATTCATTCCTCAAACCAATAGCAAATATTTGGCAAATCTCTACCTACTCGCGACCTTATCGTTGAATCGAGACGGGGTCACAGCGGTTTACGGTGGGGATTATTGCACTTTCACCGATGATAAAATGTTCTTTTCCTATCGCAAAGCCGGTGGATATACTGGTAGAATGGCCTCTATAATTTTTATTGCAGATTAAGCGGAGAGAAGCGTCAATGAAAAACAGAGTTCAATATTTACTCATCATAACAACTTTATTTATTAACCTCACAGTTACAGCGACTCCTAAAGTCACAACACCAGCTCCAAATTACTCACCCACGATGGCCTCTATGTTAGAAAAAGTAATGCCCGTGGTTGTGAATATCACGGTACGTGGCTCCATCGCTGTTGTGCCTTCCTCCCCACAAGCTCAACAAAACCACCAAGGTCAACCTTCTAACCCTGATGATTTAGATCTAATGCCCTCTCGAAAATTTGAAAGTGCAGGATCAGGCGTAATCGTGGATTCACAAAACGGCTACATTGTCACCAATGCCCACGTCATTCGAAACAGCACCGTTCTGATTGTCACGATGAATGATGGCCGAAAACTAAAAGCAGAGATTGTTGGAATTGACCCCCCTACTGACCTAGCTGTGATTCAAGTCAAAGATAAATACCTCAAATCCATCCCTTTAGCAGATTCATCCAAACTTTCTGCCGGTGATTTCGTCGCAGCTATCGGAAATCCTTTCGGTCTTCAGCAAACCGTTACTTCGGGTGTCATCAGTGCGCTAAATCGCAGCATTGGAATTGAAGGTCCTGGAGGTTATGAAAATTTCATTCAAACCGATGCTTCCATTAATCCAGGAAATTCGGGTGGTGCTTTAGTGAACATGAAAGGTGAATTAGTTGGAATTAATACAGCCATCTTAGGACCACAAGGCACGAGTGTGGGAATTGGATTTTCAATCCCCAGTAATATGGTTAAAAGCGTCATGGATCAGCTAATCAAATACCATAAAGTCAATCGAGGAATTGTAGGCGTGATGGTCCAATCGCTCACACCAGCGCTTGCAGATGCATTGGATATGCCCAATTCTTCTGGAGCCTTAGTCACTCAAGTAAATAAAGGTTCTGCGGCTGAAAGAGGTGGATTAAAAGAACAAGATGTCATCATCAAAATTGACAATGAAGCGATTCGAAATGCAGATCATTTGCGCAGTATTATCGGTACTGCCAAAGTCGATGACACATTAAAACTGACAGTGCAACGCAAAAAATCAACGTTGAATTTATCCGTCGGCATCGACACCGTTGAAAAAGCTATTAAAACCATGGAAAAAGAAAACTCATTACTGATGGGAGTTCGATTAAATAATATTCATCAAGTCGATACACAAAACGAAGAGCTTCAAGGTGTTCTTGTTTTAGAAGTGAACGACACTTCCAACGCCTTCCTAGCCGGCTTACGCCCAGGCGACATAATCCTCAAAGCTAACGGCGAAAAAACTCTTGAAATCAAGGATGTGGCGAATCTTATTCGAACAAAACCTAAGAAACTACTTCTCAGTATTCGACGTGGTCTTGCCAATATTTATGTCGTCATTACTTAGGCACCTTAATTTACAGAATGCCCAAAGTCGGCGTGAGAATCCGACTGTCTTTCCGCCGGAAAATCGAAAACATTAAGAACATATTTGGAGTTGGACTGAGCAAGACAACCTTTTCGAGAGCACCGCCGTACGGATAAACTGTTTAGAGCTTCCAAAGTCGGCGTTACAATCCGACTGTCTTTCCGGGAATGGCTCGCTCGGGTCCCCCTCGCTGCGCTTTATTTCCCTC
>JAIEPX010000010.1 GCA_019748175.1 Gammaproteobacteria bacterium | reverse complement strand
GATTGCCGACTTGTCAAAGCGCCCGTAGCTCAGTTGGATAGAGCACCTGGCTTCGAACCAGGTGGTCGGGAGTTCGAATCTCTCCGGGCGCGCCAAACTCACAAGTTTGACCAGTGGCATCCCCTCACAGCCTTAATATTTACTTAAATAAGCTAAATTCAGCCAAGATTCGCTTGCATTACCATTAAATTGAAGATATACTAGCAGAATTATCAATTTTACGCTGGAGTTCAGTATGCAAACAGTTGAAAAAACAGAGGTAGCCGTGTTCAATCGTGACGAATTTCTTAATAAAAACATCGCCGAACGCGTAACGTATCTTAATGATAATCCAACGATTGCCCTTACTGAAGAAGATTTCAAAGCCATTTTATCTCAAGAAGTAGTAGGCCAAGAGGTATTACCGATCGACTATTTGAATGCTTTAGCGTTGCGCTTCAAACAAGAAAATTCTTTTTATTTCAGAAGACCTGCCATTTTACTAGACCAAATAAAAAAGTTTTATCAAACAGAATCGTGGCCGGCTAATGATCAACATACATTTGGAGGCATTCTCGCCGACCCAAGGACTAATCTTGTTGGTGCTTCAGGCTTACATATGTGCGATTCGAACATGTTGATTGCTTTATGTGAGCAAATGAGCTTATCTGAAAATAGTAAGCTATGCTTTTTTCTTATTTCGAAAGAGAGCTGGGAAACCCAATGTAGTAAAATAGCAAGGGCCAAATTACAGGGCACACCACACAACGCTCTGCCTTCTCCTAAACAGGAAGATCGTTATATAAAATGGACTTATTTCAATAGCTTTATTTCTGAACTCTCCCGAAAAATGAATACAGACCAAGCCAAAAGACTTTACGCCGTCATGACTTCAGATGAACGCTTAATTCCATCGCTCTGCAATGTATTAAACAGTGCAAATCTGTCTGATTCGGCAAAAGAAGGATTCAAAGAACCTTTAATTAACGTCATTAAATCAACTGCTCAACCTGAGCAGCCTAACAAAGATTTAGTAGCATCTTCTGTGGTTATTCTTCAAAAAATCACTTATCAAGATACTTTGTCACTGTTAAATGATCTTATCAAAGAAAATGACCTCACTGCTTTAATGAACTTTTTACAAAGAACGGCACAACACTTTCAAAAACTTGAAAGCAACAAACCTCCCATTCTACCTACAGATGATTTCCTCAATGCGTTGGCACAATTTGTCACTGACAAAATAATTAATGATGAACAACGAAGAACTTCTTTCTGTGGCCAAATTCCGGATATTCTGATTGGTTATATAACTCCCAAATTATCGGCTGAAAATCAGACACTATTTCTGAATGATCCCTCTTTAAAGATCACACCTGAATTAATTACCCAACTCAATCGATTAGCGAGCAAAAATGTTCTCTCTAAGAATTTAGACTGTTTGGCGTGGCGCTGTGAGGTTGCACAAAACCCTGCAGAGTGCATTAAAAGTTTGTTAAACGCTGATAAATCTCTAGCAATCGAATTATTCAAGCTCTCTCTTTCTGCGCATGGGGATGCACCTCGATTACAAAATATTCTTCTATCTCATCAATTTACTCAACATCTCGATGTACTGACAAACCATTTAGAAGAGACTGAGCTTGAAACATTAATCATCGCGGGTTTGAAAGATGAAAAAATCGCCTCAAGTAATTTTGTTAAAGCCGTATTACAACATCTTGCCACGCATCATCAAAATGCAAAAATCAATAGCATTACTAAGAAACTATTTGCAACTCCTGATTTTCATACGGCCCTGCAAAAACATTTTAATTTATTGTGTGAAGATGTCATCCACAAAGATTTCGATCTAGCTACTTTAACCCCGCTGCTGAATGCCATCGCAAAAGGAGATAACCAACCTTTCTCTGCAAATGATTGCATTAATTTACTTCAATGCACCATGGGCGTTCAAATAATCCCTGGCCCCAATCAATCCCATAGTCATCATGATAATTATCGAAACGATATTGCTTCACATCTTCTCAACAATTTATCTGAAACCGCAAAAGCAGAACTCACTGAACCCAATGATTTCATATATCGCGCCTGCCAATTTAGAGTTGACCTAGTCGTATTTAACAAATTGATTGAATTAGGCTGCAAACCTCAACTACGAAAAGATGAAAGAGAAACAACATCATTTGAATTGGTTTCTTTGCTCGAACTTTTAAAAAGATCAACTGATAACGTAAAAGAAGCTGATAAAAAAGACACAAATCGTGTGAATAATCATCAAAGCATAATGGATCTAACGAATGCTAAAATAAGTGCTATTCTGAATATAATGACCGATCAAATTCCTCTAGCTATATTTAGACAAGCAGTTATCAACAATCAAACAAACGAACTAAAATTATTCTTTGGAAAAAATATTTTACTTAATCCACACTATATTTCTGAAAACCAACCTGAACTTAGCAAACTTTTTCGTTCATTACGTGCTAGTTGGACTAATGACAAATTACCTACCTTCAAGGCTCTTATAGAGGACGGTGTAGAACCACCATTAGATCTACTGAATTGGGCATTAGACGAATTGTTTAACGAAAAAGATAAAGATGGCAAAGCTGATCTACTTGAGATTGTGTATCGATTTGCTCCAAACACCACTATTCTCTATCTCGTTGAGAACGATCTCGTTGAGATCTCTTATAAGATACTCGCAGCAAAGTCTAATACTAAAGAGCCTTTACACACTGATGACCAAGAAGCACTTCAAGTCCAATATCAAGACACACTTAATAAAATACAGAAGAGACTAGAATCGCATACTCAACAGCCTGTTTTGACAGAAGAAACCTTACAGTCTGTAGTAAAAATGTTGGGAATGAAGAGTCTTGGGCTGGATAACGAACATCCGATATACAAGCTGTTGTCATCTGCACTCGAGAAGTTTACCAGTGCTCGCTCTGAACAACCTGAAAAATCAGCTTCAGGCAGTGATACTCAACATCGCAACAATACATTTCCTCTATTACATTTAGAAGAAAATGAGGATAACGAGCGTGGTGAACTACTCAAAACTGCTGATGAAAATCAAACCATCCATCCTAGAGAAGTTGTAATTAATCCGCTCAAACCTCAATCGCGTTCTTTTTTAGAATGGATATTTACAGCCTCGCACTACTCTTTATTCCGTTTTATTGCAGATGGCGCTAGGATAAAAACTGCAGAAAATATTAAGCCTGTTGAAAAACTCCCAACACCAAGCTTATCCCACTATTTAAAATCGGTATTTTTAAGAGTCTTTGGTTTCGATGGCTATGACCCATCTGAAAATAAAGCCTTAGCCTTAAACTCTCAATATAAAGAAATCGACGCCGCCAATATAGGATGGGGATTATTGCTTGCCTCTCTCTTCGGATTACCTAACCGCCCACAATCCATCGATAAACCTGGCAGACCCTTCTTATCAGCATCGCAATTATTGCTCACAAACTGGCTAGGAGGTTGGACTTTAACAACCAATATTAAAACGTGGACGGTAACGCAACTCATCGAAATACCTTTTAAAATTGCATTCGTTTTACCTTTTAATATTTTAAGGGCTCTCGTAAAACTCCCAATTAATTTAATCAAGTTGGTCACTGATGTTACTCTACAGAGTATTTCAACATTGCTACTGACGGGTGTGGGTCAATCAACACAATGGATGATGACTCTAGGTAATTCTGATCAAAATATCGTCGTAAAAGGTGTAGGCATAGCACTTTTAATTATAGCAGGTATTGCTACCGCACTTGCTCAATATGCCATTGTTTGGGCAATCAGAATCAGCGAAATACTCACCTCTCCCGTAAAAAGCGCCAGCAAAGCTTACGCTGCAGGAAGAAGCCTTAAAGTTGAGATCTTTGGCGAAACCGCAGAAATAGCGATTTCCTATATTGCTGGCTTTACTGGTTGGCTGGTTAGCGTCGCACTCACAGCTATCCTGTGGACATTGATTTTGCCCATTGCCATTAGCGCAGTCACCACATTAATCCCTGCAATCGTGCCTGCGATCGCATGGCTTACCCATTTACCGGTGATTACTGCCTCCATTGCGTGGGCGTCGCAGTTCCTATTAGTAACGACGACCATCGCAACCGCAAGCAGCTTATTCATGTCCGTAGGAAGCGCCCTTGGCGTCGCCTTTGGCCCTGCGATCACACCAATTGCTAGCCTCATAGGATTACAAATTTCCACCATGGCAATGGTAGCTGGCACCAATTTGGGCTTACTTGGAACGGCCGTTGTGATCTCTGGTAACTATTTGGCGGATGGATTTAGTAGCCTCTGGGTGAAACTGCATTACACACCGATGATGGTTAAGCTGTATCAAGATATGATGGTTAGAGTCCACAATAAAAAAAATGCCCTCCAAGATTTAGTCACAAACATATCAGCTCTTGATCCAAATGAACGTCAGGAGAGATCAACAACAATGATTGAGGCACAAACAATCATTAAGAAACTGGAAGTACGTATGGAAACACTACAAAGAGTACAAGATGATCTACTTCGTGACGCTGCAAAATCTGCTGGACAAGCAGCATTGGCTGGCGAAAAAGCTCAGAAGGCCCTCGAAGAAATACCAATGACCTCTTTCTCTTCTCAATCCGGTCAGCCAACTACTGCCACCGCAGGAGAGCACGCCACTAAACACGATTTTAATTAATCGCGTCAAGTGAAGACCCAGAAGGGGGCATGTTGAAAGCCCCCCCCCTTCGACTAAGCCATTCCCTAAGTCATCGCGAACGAAATCGAATACCCACCCTATTCCCCCCATTACGCTTAGTTAAGATTACGTTAATATTCCCATGCTATCCTCTTCGAAATTGACCTCGAGGTAATAAAAAACTAATCCACCCTCTTGGCAAACTTAATAACAGAGATAAGGTAACACTATGACAATGTGCACGTATATTATGTTTTTCACGGGGCTATTATCAGTCATAGGCCTGGCTTTTGGACTTCACAAAGCGCCCTATAGGCATCGTAAAACGCCTTCCAAAAGCTGAAACTGTAGCCTCGAGATCTAAACAGCCCTTGCTCTGCTTGAATAGACTATCAGCTTAAAATTGGTTTACCAAACCTGACCTCATCTGGAGTCAGGCACCTCCAGATCCACTACAAAATACCGGTAAAACCTTGATAAACAGGGCATATTTTGATATTATTTGCACCCATATTTTTAAAAACAGAATCAATGAGGGGATTATGAAATATTACAAACCATTAACGTGCATTCTCGGATTGCTCTTAGCTCTAACAGCTTGTGCGACCACGACACTTCAACTCGAAAAAAAAATCGGCAAACCTACTTATTCAGCTTTAACCAACTCTAAAACAGTCTCAGTTGTAAAAGTTGCTGAAGTTCGAAAACCGCCCTATGCTCCTGAAGGTGCGCCTAAAAATTTGAGCGCTGAGCAAGTTTCAGAATTACGTGAAATGCTGTTAAATGACAGCAACTACAATTTTAATCGAATTAAACGATGTCTGTTTATACCTGAAATTTCTTATCAATTTACTGGTGATAAAGCCGTCAATGTCTACGTTAGCTATTCTTGCAAAAAAATTAAAATAGTCAGCGAAAACAATACCAACATTATTGATTATGATCCGATGGCTGAAAAATTTAATTCATTCAGTAAAACGATTATGAAAAAATCTAATACCACAAAAACTTCTTAGGAGTACTTACGATGCAAAAGATACGACAAGTTATATTCGCCAGTTTTTTCGTTTTATTAGCAACGCTGTCTTTTTCAGCTCAAGCCGCTAATTTGATCGCAATTATTGCCTCTGACACTTTGGATGAGAGCATCGGTCAGTCTGTAAAACAAGACTTCAACCATATGCGTAAAGAAATGCAAAATGTTGCTAAATATACTGGTTTAACGCTTAAAGAAGTTTTAATGCAAGGAAAGTCAACAAATCCTCAACTATTTCTTCAGCAAATAAATTCCGTTAAAGCAAATAGCGATGATGTCATTGTTTTCTTCTTTGGTGGTCATGGTTATAGAACAAAATCTAAAGGTTCAAGCCCTTGGCCGAATCTTGTTTTTTCACAACAAGATGAAGGACTCCAATATGAATATGTGATTTATAATTTGATGCAAAAGCACCCTCGCTTTCTACTGACTATTGCCGATGTTTGTAATAGTTTTATTGGCGAAAAATCGGCTCCTCCGATTGTAGCAACGAGATCACTACGTGCTGTTCCTTCTGAAAATAAGATCCGCTCAAATTACCAACATCTATTTCTTGAAGAAGAAGGCATGATCAATGTTACTAGTGCTCAAATTGGTGAATTTGCTTCGGGTAGTGACAATGAAGGCGGAGCTTTTACATATGCCTTCCTCAAGAGCTTAAAAGACGAAACCAAAAATGCACCTAAAGCTAGCTGGAAAACACTGCTAGACAGAGCTAAAACTAATGTAACGAACGATAGTCTTAGATATGCTCAATCTAAAGATGACATTCAACATCCGTATTTTGAATTGAGTGTGAAGAACGACTAGTTTTTTATAGTATCATTCAAAAAATTAGGGGGTGAAACTTGTTTTCATCCCCTTTTTTTTGGTCTTATTCAGGATTTAACACCGATGGTAATTCTTGCTTCAAAGAAGTTTGTGTCAGCATCACAATCACAGACGATACACTTAATCCTAAATAAATCAGCGCTAAAATTAGATTACTGGCAGGCAAAAAACTTCCAATAATACTAACAGCAAATACACTTAACATCGTAATAGAACCGTATATAGCCCCTGCACTTCCGCCACCCTGCTGTCTAAAAGGACCCAGCGCTAAAGCCACCGTGTTTGATGGAATTGTTCCAGCGCCAAAAACGATTAGCATAGAGGGTATTACAACACAAAGCAGATAGTGGAGTTGCAACACACTTCCAACTAATGCCATTAAAGAACCCAATATCATAAATACCAAACCTACAGCTATACAATATTCAGGTGTGAATTTACGCAATAAAATAATATTCGATGTACGACTGATGAAACTCATACCAGTTACCAACAACATAATCCATCCGTATTCAATAGGAGTTAAATGATATTGTTTTTGCAAAATAAAAGTACTCAACACGCCGAATAAAATAATAATGCTGATAGTTAATCCTGCCAGTATGGTGTAAGAAATAAAAACTCGATGCATTATTAAAGATCTGAAATTCGCCAACAACTCACGCAACCGAAATGCACTTGTCTCTCGTGTGATGATTGTTTCTGGTACATAAGTAAAAACCGCGAAACCTCCTGCTGCAATCATGAAGGTCACCAAAAAGAATATACTGGACCAACCAAAATGTACAAATAGATATCCTCCTATCACCGGCGCAATAGCAGGTCCAACAGCAACCACTAAACTAATTATCCCAGCAATACGAGCAAATTCTTGCTTCTCAAAAAGATCGTTTCCAATCGTTCGCGCCAATGACAACCCTGCCCCTAATCCAAGCCCCTGAATCAAACGACCGATAATGAGAAGATTCACGTTAGGCGCTAACCAGCAAAACACAGACCCCAATAAGCCTATCACTGCCGAAGCTAACAACACCGGCCGTCTTCCAACACGATCTGAAAGAGGGCCAAAAACCAGCGGAGATAAAGCCATACCTAATATATAAACGGTAACGGTCAATTTGATCATTGAACCTTGAGTCATCAAGTCCGCAACCATTTGCGGCATAGCCGGAGTATAAAAATCAGTCGCCAAAAGCGAAATAATGGCTAAAAACACCACGATCCATATAGTCACATATTTATTAGAGCTCATTTTCTATCTCCATCTAATTGAACGTTCGTTCAATTATCTAGCAGGCAGCCTTTGGTGTCAAGAATTAATTGAATGATCGTTCAACTAAATCTTTTCATTGATATAAGAATCTATTACAATGGGCCTAATTTAGGATAAAGGCGTTACAGTACCACTTTAACAGGAAGCTAACTTGACTTCAGTAACAGTAATTCAGTCAGATTCTCATTTTTCTATGATTGAGAAATCACATTTATTCGTACTTGAACAATATTGAGGTTACAATGACAACTCCAACACGTCCGTCTGCAGATAACACTCGAGCCACCATTCTCAATGCTGCTCGGACTTGTTTTGTAGAAACAGGATTTGCAGGCACCTCTATTAGTGCGATCGCAAAGAAGGCACAAATAAATCAAAGCCTCATCTACCACCACTTTGGCAACAAACAAGATTTATGGGTAGCCGTAAAAATTACTATACTCGAAGAATATCACAACTCTCAAAATATGAATTGGGACAAATTATTAACACTAAAAAACTGCGAAGAATTTATTTCTGAATTTATTCAATATCGCTTTGGATTTTTCGACCAACATCCGGACGCACTTCGTATTATTGAATGGCAATCCCTAGAACCCGATCCCTTCCAACTCACCGCCTATACACCCGAAACTATACAAACCATTATTAGACGCATTCAATATTTCCAAAAGCAAAAAAAACTCAGCACTCACTTCAACCCTGAATTAATCTTCTCACTTCTCCTCACCATTCCCCTCGGCTTTTTCCGCACCTTCCGCGACCTCAGCGCCAATAAATCAAAACCGCAACTGTCCAAAATGAAAAAAGAATATATTGCGTTGTGCATCAAAACTTTTCTTAACGGCCTAAGGGATCATATCTAAGTTTGATGGGCTCTCAGCTATAAAAATGTTCAATTCTAGAAGAGATCATTATTAGATTTAACCCTTCAAATACTCTGCCAATCACATATTAAAACTGGCATCAAGTTGCGGAGTTTGTCCAAAAAATGACTGAACAAGCTTTGCGAACAAGGATGTGATTTCGATCATTTTTTCTTTCGGTAAACTGGAAGAAATATCTGGATGCTGCATCATATTGTAACAAATAAATCCATGATGAAAGGCTTTTTCAGGCATAATTTGAGAGAATAACTGCATCATTTGCACATGAATATTGAAGATGGTCTTATGAATGACTATATCAGTCCTACCAAAATGTAGGCAGGGACATCGCTGTTTATAAACATTAGAAAAACCGTTAAGTGCTTCCTCAAATAACTTAAATGCTTCTTGAAAATTGGCTTTTTTAGCAGCATCAGCTGCTTGTAATTGTAACCGTACAAAGCGCTTATGGTCTTCTACAGGACATTGTATATCGCCATTGTCTGTTTTTTCTAAGCTGCTAATCAGAGGCTTGGCTGTGTTGTCCGGTATAAATTCAGCGACGCACGACAATGCGGATAAGCCTCGTTCATAACATTCCAACATTGATTTATATTCCAAACTCTTCTTCTCAGCAAATAAACCGATAATATTAACGAACGATTTATTCTTATCTTTTAAGAGAGTAATAAATGCAACTAATTGTTGTTGTGTCTGTGCAGGGAGCAGTCTTAAGAGGGAATGATGAAAACGTACTAAATAATCTAAGAGGCGAGTCTGATATTGAGGTGAAAGTGTTTTCCGATTAAGTATATAAATCATCATCGGTATTGTAACGTCATCAGAAAAAACAAATAAATCTGTTGGGGGTGTTTGGCAATGATCAGCTGCAGAAAACGACCTTTCAATAATTCCATTTTGTCGTAATGCATCCCAGTAAGGAAGACCATAATTCACTAAGAGCTGAGATCGTGCGGGAATATCATCGTCAGCGACAAGCACAGTATACGTGATCCCATCGACTTCTCTTTCTTCGGCTTTGATGTTACGCATTTGCAAAGGATATTCTTCAATATTGTAATATTCCCATTTATCAAGTGCAGATTGTATGAACCCCGCTATTCCGGCACAAGATTTTGCATCTACGGTACAAATGCGTTTACCCTTGTTTGTTTTTTCAAATCCCCCTAGAGTGTACGAACCATCTCCTTTAGGAACTCTACATAATTCACCCGTATAAACACATATCTCCTCGCCTTTCCGAACATCACGTAGCGTGTAGACACCGTAACCAACTGATTCATTAATCCAGCACACAACGAGATCATTCAGCACAGGAAATTCAACGGTAGATTTTGGCTCTGTAAACTTAAAAGAATCATCGTTTGTGAAAATTGATTCACTGTACTCGTAGGTCGTTCCACGATATCGACTGATGCGCTTATTAAAATCATCAAGAGATAATTCTTTAATATCTGGATTGAGCGGTAATGGTTTTTCAGCCACTTTAATGACTTGTAATGGATTCCCAAGGAAGAGGTTGCGAGGTTGTTTTTTCATGGTCGTTCCTTATACTTTAGAAATATAGTGATCAGAGTACAAAAATTGAACAAAATTGTCAACTTACAGATTAGCGTCGCGTCTTGAATTGTGAGAGGTTTTACTACTATTCTGCCACCACCGCCACCCAATTTGAGTTATACCAGGGTGTAGCTAGCCGAACTCTTACGTTGCAATTTTGGGCTGAACCGATTTTTGCCCACCAAGCATTCCAGGATAAGCTGTAAAGGTTCTATGATTCTAATTTTTTTACAAAATGTTTCTTGTGTTAAAGAGGATTTTTTTCCTATTCATCAATCAGCAATTTCCACTTTTCACGAGGACCAGTGTATGTCATTTTCTCTGTAGCTAATCCTCTTAATATTGTATAGAGATCAAGATAAAATGTGTTTTGATCTATTAAAAAATATCCTTGGCAGAAAGCTTACTTGGCTTTTAAGGCTACCAATCGAATATAAATATTACTCATTCAAACTAAAACCCACTACCTCGCATGAATCCTGACTAACCTTATCTGTTACCATTACCATTAAATTTTTCAAATGGTCCTGCTCAAGAAGAAACTCCACCTGAACTTGATTAAGCGCCAATAATAGCTCACAGTGAGAATTACGCAGCGCGAGTATTTGCTCTCGATATTCTAAAGCTTGACATTCTGGCAACTTAGCTAAGATCGAGGGTCGAATTAGCGGATAAATATCAATGACATGATATCTTAAACTCGTTCTATCATTTTTTGAAGGTTGTTTCTGCAGGTTCATTAAATCATAAGCTAGATTTTCACACCTAGATAATTGCCTGACCAATTCCACACTAATAGGACCACAAGAAACTAACCTACCTTCTGGATCATGCTGGAAAGGCATTTCTGGTTCATTGATATATATATCTTCTATAAGCCCAGCACTTTGCATAACAGATAATTTATTATAAATATCATGATGAGCACTTTTTCCTACGGGGTTAATAAGAACAAGTGTTTTCCCAATCACGATAGTAACTATATAATGGTTTTGGCCAACACCTGGCTCAACACTTAACATGATTCCAGGCTTCGACTTCTCAGATGTATATTCCATTAATGCTTCTAAATGAGCCTCATAAGGCAATGGAACATTTTTTATATCTAATGAATGGGCGAAATAAAGAATATAGGGAGCGGACGATGCCTGGCCTGCTATCATATAATCTGCGCCGATCAAAACTGGCATTAATGCCTGATGATACCAAGTTTCAAAATCACGCTGATTTTGACCTATTTCATGCGCAAGAAACCAAATAACAGCGCTATTATAAGAATTTGCAGTATCACTCTGAATTTTTCTTGGAGGAGTTTCTACATATAACATCGGATCTGACTGGAGTTGTAGATTAAAATGTTGAGCAGGATCTTCACCTTGATATAGACTTAACAAAAATGAATCTACATTCTCCATCAGAAATTGAATCTCCGGAAACTTCGAGACATTTATATCTTTTTCTCTGTAATCCATAATAATGCTGAGGATAGCATCTAATTGCTGCCTTAAGTTACTAGCTCCATTAAACTTTTCCACAGAGCAATCAAATACCCCGCCCTGATTAGGCCTATGATGCAACCAATATATCAATTCTAACCATGGCCCTGACCTCGATACTCGAAATATTGACAGCTCGTCGTTTATTTTTGAACCCTTCGGGGAGAATGATTCATTACCGCGATCAGCATTTCCAAAAAAGACGAAAGAGTTCCTTCTTATTACATTCTGCTTCCGCATATTATCTTTCTGAGTAATTTGGATAACGTCTGAATCCTGGGATTCGTGCAAGAATTTTCTGAGAGACGTACCCACTGATCGCCCAGAACTATTGATTTTTTGCCTCAACCCTGAAGCCATCTGAAGATATCGTAGAATTAATAGTGCAATTTCCTCTTGATCAGCCTGTCGGGCAAGTCTAACCGGAGTGAAACCCATCTTATCTGATGCATTTGCACAACAGCCACTTAGCAATAATAACTCAACAACTTGATTGTGCCCTTGAAAAGCCGCCCAATGCAGTGCAGAACGCCCTAATTTATCTACTGCATCTATATTAGCTGAATCAGTGAGTAATTTTTTTACTAGATAGATATCACCTCTGAATCCCGACATTATTAAGACACGATCACCAGAGGACATGCCTTCTTCAAATTGAAGCGGTAATGTTTCCATACGCAAAGCATCTTTTATAGCACGGACCAGCTGAACATGGTTCTCAGGATTAAAAATTGAAGAATGATCAGAATTGATAGAAATGACATTAATCTGTGGTATCGCTTCTCTATAACCGTTAAAAACATCGCCATGAATGAGATCCATAACATGATGAGCTTCTGGTTTGAAATAACCATAAATTAGCTGAGTACATTTAATCAAAGTTACCCTCGCATTAACTTTGGCAGGATAATATGGTGGCTTTAGCAAATATTGAAAACGTTGTGAGTTTAATTGTTCACTAACCATTAAAGTGTTAAATAATGTGCTCTCGTTGTCGCCACCAATTTCACTAGAAGAATTGAAATACTGATCTACATCTATGTGTCTATACCTCTGATCTTGCCACTCCTTACTCACATACTCACTATCGATACAAATCACATCGAGCACATTATCACCCTGTTTTTCGAGCAAATACGCAACAACTAGCGCTATCTGTCCACCTAAAGAATAGCCACCAATACGATACGGTCCTCTAGGCTTTATAGATTTAATATACCCTACGTAGATCTGAGCAAGATCAAAGGGTGTGTTATAAGA
Source organism: Gammaproteobacteria bacterium (assembly GCA_019748175.1). Taxonomy (NCBI): domain Bacteria; kingdom Pseudomonadati; phylum Pseudomonadota; class Gammaproteobacteria; species Gammaproteobacteria bacterium. The sequence continues at coordinate 63,017 of JAIEPX010000010.1, read as the reverse complement.
CCATTCCTCTCGACCAAATTCGGGATTAGTCAGACCATAAATCTCAATATTTTTGAAATTATCACGTATTGTCAAATAGACCAGAGGTGTACCTGAAGCCGGGGGCATTAAGAACAAAGGAACCTCATTTTCACGAGTCACCTCTGTAATAGGAACAATCTTACTTGGAGATAATGATTGAGCTGTCATACCACTCAATACATTTTGAAAAATAATCTCCTTAAAACGGGTCGGGAGAGGTAAAAACGGAAAGTGAGATTTCATTACTGAATTACCCAGCGAATGGGTAACCAGATCTGCTAATGTAGTTTGATAGTGCTGGACAAATAATCTCATATCTTGAGAATTAATTTTGTTTGTATCATACCTAACAGTTAAGATCAATTCACCATTCTCCACACCACCATTTATATTAATCAGCCTTTGCCCTGGAATTCCGTCAATATTTTCAGGAGCTCTTTCTTTTGCAGACCTCCAGCCAATCCCAAATGAATCATCAATCTGCCCCAAATAATTAAATGTAATTTGTGCGGTATCTAACTGCTCTAAATTTTTAACTCGCGGATCATTACTCATATAGCGTAAAATACCGTAGCCAATCCCTTTCCAAGGTATTAATCGCAACTGTGTTTTTACTGTCTGTACAACCAAACCATAATCATTAATTGAAATGGTGTCATTTGAAAGCTTCAGATGAACTGGAAATAAACTAGTAAACCAACCAACGGTTCTACTCACATCTAACTCAGTAACTTCGCCTTGACGACCATGGCCTTCGAGCAATACCAAAACATCTTTTTTCTTCTTCCAATGATGAACAGTGATCAATAGGGTAGACAATAGAAGATCATTGATCTGAGCATCATGAGTTACCATAGCCGGTCCAAGCAATTGTCTAGTTAACTCTTGAGAAAGTCGAATGGTATCTGAGCCAGAAGCATTATACTCTGAAGACTCTACGTGTACTAGCTGTTCCGCCCCAGCTCCTACCCCAAGCCAATGCTGCCACTGAGATTGTAAAACCGCCTCTTGTAACGTCGCTCGTAAGGCATTTGCCCAAGCCTGATAGCTCACACCATATCCCGGCAAAACGCTGGGTTTATTCTGAGAAAGTTGACCATAAATCGTTTTTAAGTCATCCAACAATATTCCCCAGGAAACGGCATCAATGGCTAAATGGTGAATTACCCAGTAAACTCTCTGAGTACCATCACTAAACCCGGTAAATACAGCCACCTGCATGAGTGGCCCATGATGTATATTTAGTTCGGACTGCATTTCTCGACAAACCACATTAATTATTTCTTGCTGTGATTCATTGTATTCAGAGACTCTAATGACACGCAGACTTGGCATAATCGCATTCTCATCATTTGAATAGGACTGCTGCCATTCACCAGAGGGAGTATAATTAAAACGTAACCGCAAAGAGTCATGACACTCCATTAAAACTTTTAAAGAATCCCGGAATGTCTTTTCATCCAACGCACACTCACTAGAGACATGAAATAGTAATGACTGATTAAAATTATTTCTCGATATTTTTTCTACATCAAAAAACCATCTCTGTATCGGTGTTAATATAACTACGCCGTCTACTAGCTTTTTCTCAACAGGACGGAAATCAATTGCTTTTGATACGCTCGCTATATACGAGACAGTAGGTTGCTGGAAAAATTGTGATAAATTGATTTTCAAGCCCTGTTTATATGCTCGCGCCACTACCTGTATTGCTTTGAGTGAGTCTCCTCCTAGATGAAAAAAGCTATCATGGATCCCAAATTGAGAAACTGGTAATAAACATCGCCAAATTTCCTTAAGTATCTCTTCCTCTCTACTCAAAATTTCATTGTCAAACCTCTTAGGCTTTAAGTGACTCTTAGGCTGAGGTAATGCCTGGCGATCTAACTTACCATTAGCCATCAGTGGTAGCTTATCAATAACTTCGATAAAAGTCGGCACCATATACTCTGGTAATTTTAAACGAAGGTATTGTATTAAGTCACAAGATAAATTTTCTATATAGTCTTTTTCTGTAAAGCCACTGGCCTCATCGAAAGCGTTGGTGGGAATTACGTAACCCACCAAGCATTTGTTGCCTAGACTAATTTCTTTCTGAACAACAATCGCTTTCACCACCAAACCCGAGCGTTCTAGTTCACTTTCTATGTCACTACACTCTATACGGTACCCTCTAATCTTAAGCTGCTGATCAATTCTTCCCAAATACTGAATATCCCCATTAAAAAGATATCTTCCCAAATCACCAGTACGGTAAAGTCTGTTATCAGTTCCTCGAAGATTCTCCTCTGGCGTAGCAAATGGATTGGAAATAAATTTCTCCGCCGTTAATAGAGGAGCATTAATATAACCTCTAGCCACTCCCGCCCCTCCTATGCATATTTCACCAGTAACACCGATAGGTAGTGGTTCAAAATTCGAAAATGCTCCAGACAGAAAATTTAAAATGTATACTCGCGCATGAGGAATCGGGCGACCAATATTAGGATGAGTCGATTTACTCATTTCTGCATAAGTACTCCAGACAGTGCACTCGGTTGGCCCGTATTCATTAATTAATTTTGCATTGAGTAGATTGTGATGTGCTTCCACTAGGCTTGGAACACATACCTCACCTGCCACAATAATAATACGGAGGGAATGAAGCATATTGGATTGCTCAAGGAGAATAGCATAATATGACGGCAGACAAAGTAGATGCGTGACTTTCTTAGCATAAATAAGTTTTGACAACACAACGGTATCATCAACAGCACTTTTTGGAACTATAATCAATTCCCCACCTGATAGTAATGTCCAATAAATTCCAGCAACAGAACTGTCAAATGCAAAAGAAGAAACGAGCAAGAAGCGCTCGAGTTTCTGCTCATAAACCGTAAAACGTGCAAGCGTTGAGTTAACTAATTGCTTATGTTCAACCATAACGCCTTTTGGTATCCCAGTGGATCCTGAAGTGTACAGAACATATGCTAAATCAGCAGACTTCACATCAAAATTTGGATTGTCTTTTTTATTCTTAGCAATTTTTTTCTCCCAATCTGAATCCAAACATACACACTGACCATTAAATTGTATTATTTTATCGCGGTTTTGATCTAGGGTTAGAATGATTTCCATCTGAGCACCATCCACAATAGACTGCAAACGATCACGTGGATATGTAGGATCTAAGGGCACATATGCACCACCGGCCTTCAATACACCGAGTAAGGCGACGATAAGCTCTAAGCTACGGTCTATAAATATCCCCACCAGGTTTTCTGATTTCACTCCCAAATCACGTAAATAAAGAGCCAGTTGATTGGCCCGTTCATTTAATTCCAAATACGTTAATTGAGTTTCTTCGAACACCACCGCAACATTGTCTGGCGTCCTTACAACTTGTTCTTCAAAAATTTGACAGATGGTCTTATCATCAGGATAGTCACTTCGCGTGTTATTCCAATCAACCAATAATTGCTTCTGCTCAGCTTCGGTTAGAAGTGGTAACGTAATTATATTTTGTTTAGGATTCGATACAATACCTTGCAATAAGACACCAAAATTTCCAGCAAAACGTTCTATCGTTTCGCATTTAAATAAATCCGTTGCATACTCGAACTCAATTCTTAAACCAATATCAACAACCTCTGCCACTGCCACTGTCAAATCGAACTTTGAAATGGGATACTGAGTTGACAACGGTACGACATCGACACCTTTAAGTGCCAATTCTGAATCTTCATTATTCTGCAAAACAAACATCACTTGAAACAGTGGGTGTTGATTTATTTGCCGCGATAAAGCCAATGTATTAACTAATTGTTCAAAAGGTAGATCCTGGTTGTTATACGCCTCCAAAGTAGATTGTCGTATTTGCAACAACAATTCCTCAAAACATAATTCCTGAGTCAAATCCACTCTCAACGGCAATGTGTTTACGAAAAAACCTATGAGCGATTCGGTCTCTTCATGAAGACGATTTGCGACTGGAAAACCTACGACAATTGTTTCCTGCTGGCTGTAACGATACAATAGTACGTTTAATACACCAACCAGGACCATAAACAAACTTGAATCATGCTTTTCGCTAAGTAATTTTAAACCCTCACGCATCTTTGAATCAATTATCATACTGTAACGTGCACCTTTATAACTAAGAGTCGATGGTCTTACATAGTCATATGGAAGATCGATACTCTGTGGCACACCCTCTAAGCGGGAGTGCCAATAGCTTAGTTGTCTTTCTAGCACTTCTCCTTGCAAGTTCTCACGTTGCCACAAAGCAAAATCAGCAAATTGAATTTTTAACTTTGGCAGAGAAAGGGGTTCTTGATATGCGTGATACTGATAAAAAGCATTCAGTTCTCGCATGAGTATTCCGGCTGACCAACCATCAGATACCACATGATGTAGCGTCACCAAAAGAACATGCTCCTCTTGTTCAAAGACTAGCAATTTAACACGAAGCAAAGGCGCAATTTTTAAGTCAAAAGGCAGCAATGCTTCTGCTTCTCTCAATGTAGACAATTCGTCTTCGCGAAAAGTCTCTCCAGAAAAATCAATTTTTACGACTCTAAATGAAAATTCACTCAGAGACATAACAATCTGCTCTGCTTGCCCAGAGGCATCTATAAGAAGACGTGTTCGCAAGACTTCGTGTCGCTCTAATAGGCTTAAAAAGGCCTGCTCTAGTGCTAATTCATTTAGCTTACCCATCAACCTAAAGCTCATAGGGATATTATAAACAGATTTATTTTCATATAGCTGATCCAAAAACCATAAGCGTTGCTGTGCAAAAGATAATGGCAAATGAGAGGGACGTATATAAGGTACAAGTGGAGCAAAAATCTGCCCACCTGATTTTTGAAAACAATTACGCACTACAGAAGCAATTTCACCAATATCCTTGCACTCAAACACCTCTTTGATGCCAATTTCAGCAACAAAATGGCTGCGCAGTCGGGACACCAACTGGGTAATCAATAACGAATGTCCTCCTAATTGAAAAAAGCTATCTGTAATACTGACTTTATTAATACGGAGCAACTCCCCAATAATTTGCGAAACTTGTTGTTCAATCCAATCTCGTGGGGCACTATAAGGCTTCTCCTCTCGCTGATAAAAATCCGGCTTAGGAAGCGCTGCTCGATCAACCTTACCATTGATTGTTAAGGGTATCCTTTCGAGTTCTATGAAAACACTCGGAACCATAAAACTTGCTAATTTTTTTTCAATTTCACTAATAATTCTTTCACGGATATTAGCCTCCCCCATTGTGGGAACAACATAAGCAACTAATCGAACGTCACCGGGCATATCTTCTCGGGCTAAAACTACCACTTGGTCGACGTAGCTCAACTGGCCGATCACTTGCTCAACTTCACCGCACTCTACTCTATAGCCACGTATTTTAACTTGATGATCAATACGTCCGACATAGACAATATTACCATCTGGCAAGCTGTACCCTAAATCACCAGTCTTATAAATTTTCTCCTCTTTACGGAAAGGGTGTGGTAAAAATTTTGCTTCAGTGAGATCTTTTCGATTTAAATAGCCCAACGCCAACTGATTACCACCTAAATAAATTTCACCAACAACCCCAATTGGCAATAATCGCAATTGATCATCCAAAACATACATTTGTTGGTTTTTGAAGGCTTTTCCTACTGGTAAACTTGGGGTTTTCGGCACTAAATCAACAACTTCGTATATCGTATCAGCTACTGAAGTTTCAGTTGCACCATATTCATTGATAAACCGAATAGTTTTATTTTCAGCTCGCCAAAATGCAACATCATCGTGATATAAAGCCTCGCCACCAACAACAACTGTCAAGCCTGGATAGGTCCCTAACACTTCCTTTGGCAATAAATCACGCAGCAAACGTAAATGAGCCGGCGTAATCTTTAACAAGCTAAAATCAGAACGTTTTGTAAGCGCTTCAGCTAACTCTACAACTCCTGCAGACTCTGGCAACATAAAGACAGTCTTTCCGACCAAGACTGGCCCAAATAAACTTGTGACTGTCAAATCAAACCCCAATGAAGAGTGAACCAGAGCTCCACAGCCATTAGCAATTCCAAACTCTTCCAGCGCAAACTGCATATAGTGGGATAAACCCTCGTGACAAATCATAACCCCTTTGGGGTTTCCAGTAGAACCTGAAGTATAAATAACATACGCTAAATCATTCGGATCTGACTGGATGTCTAAATTCCCTACTTCAGCTGCGGCAATCTCGGGGTCTTTATCAATATTGACGACCTGGCCACCAATTTCAGCGAAAGCATGATATCTGGACGCCATGCGCTCTAGAGTTAATAACAGTTTAGATTTAGTATCTTTCAAAATATAATTAATTCGTTCTTGAGGGTAACCAGGGTCAATCGGAACATAAGCAGCGCCTGTTTTTAATACACCTAATAATCCAATCAATAGCTCCAGAGAACGCTCAACACAAATTCCAACAAGCAACCCTCGACACACGCCCTGATTTCTCAAATAATTCGCCAATTGGTTAGCACGTTTATTAAGCTGAGAGTAGGTTAATTCAACAGATTCATATATTAACGCGATTGCATGAGGTGTTTTTACAACTTGTTCTTCAAATAATTTATGAACAGTAACACCTACTCGATAATCCTCATCAGTAGCATTCCACACGAGTAAAATTTCATTACGTTCCTGCTCAGTTAAAATTGTGATATCACCTACTTTAGCAGACAATCGGGAAACAACAGAACTTAGAACGTGTTGAATATGATCAACCAATCTTTTGACGGATGAGTGAGAAATCAAATCATTATCATAGTTCACTTGCAAACTTAATGTGTCGCTCAAATATGAGAGCAAGGTAATTGGATAATTTGTTTTTGAATAGCCACGAGGACCAGTTATTGTAATATTTGAAGGAGTTTCAAGATCATATCCTGGGTAGTTCTCATGAACAAACAAGCTAGAGAATAATATATTTTCACGTGCAACTCCAGCTATCGCTTGTATTTCAGCCAATGAAAGGTAACTGTTGAGATTAATATCGTTGAACTGCTCCTGAAGAGATTTCAAAAATGACTCAATATCTTGTGATTTATTTAACTGCACCCTAACTGGCAAGGTGTTGATCAGCAAACCAGTCATACTATCTATGCCAGATAATGACACAGAGCGACCAGAAACTGTTGTTCCAAATACCACATCAGAACTACGCGTGTAGCAGGATAACACAACTGCCCATGAAAAATGCATCAATGTACTGATAGTAATCCCAAGTTGTTTTGCAAACTCAACTATTTTTTGACTCATTTGTTGGTCAAAGTTTAATTTAAGCTCACCAAATTTAGTTATAGATTTGAATAGATCGATTGGCTGCTCATGAATACCTAGAGTATCAGCACACTGATAATCCATAAATTGTTTACGCCAAAATGATTCTACCTCGGAACGATCTTGATTTTTAATCCAAGCAATGTAACTTTCATAGGGCTCAATAATGACAGACTGACTGGCAGACAATTCTTGAGTTTCCAGGAGTTTGAAATATCGAGAATGCAAAGATTTAATTATAATGGCCATTGACCAGCCGTCTAAAATAATATGATGACTTGTCACCAGCACTCTAGCGAAAGTATCTGAAAAGCGAATTACGTGTACTCGGAAAGAACAGCCCGGTTTACTAAATTCAAATCCTTTCTTCTTATCCTCTTCGAGATAAGAGGAAAACTCTTCATCACAGCGTTTAAAATCTTTTGACCTCCAATCAAGTTCAACCCAACCTAACTCTGCAGATTGAGACACTATCTGTAATGGCTCAGAGAAACCTTCCCAAACAAAAGAAGTGCGAAGAGCATCGAAATCAGAGACCACACTTAACCATGCAAGCTTATATTTTTCAATGTCAAACTCACCCTGATAATCAAAATCTAATTGTACATAATATTGATCAGAGTCAGGCATATGCAGGGCATGAAAGAATAAACCTTCTTGCAATGGACTTAAAGAATATATACGTTCGATAGAGTATTGCTGTTCTATCTTTTCTAATTGCTCTTGTTGTAACTTTGCTAGTGGAAAATCAGAACATGTGAACCCACCCACGCCAGGCTGCATACAATGTGCAATTAATTGTTGTAAACTTTCTTCATAGAGATGCGCAAATAATTGAATATCTTCATAACCAATGACAGAAGCGTCATAGTCTACTTGTAAAGACAGCCGATCATTAACTACCCAGCCACTAACCTCAATTAACTTCAGTCCTGGATGTCCCCCAGCATTTTCACCAATACTTTCCTTTGCTATCAACCAGTCGCCTACCACACTTTCATTTAATCGCCCGAAATAATTAAAGTTAATTTGCGCTCGATCCGACTGAGCCAAAACCATACTACGAGGGTCACCTGACAAATAGCGCAACATACCATAACCAAGACCTTTCATGGGTATTAATCGTAATTGCTCTTTTACAGACTTGATTATCAGAGCTAAATTTTGAGGGCTGAAAAGCTCGCTAGAATCTGTAGACAAAATAGACTGCGGTAAAGACAGGCAAACTGGGTATAAACTTGTAAACCAACCGACCGTACTGCTAAGATCCACACTTCCAAATAGCTCTTCCCTTCCATGCCCTTCCAAGCTCAAGAATACATCACGGCGTGACTTCCATTGACAAATACAAAGCAACAGTGCTGATAATAATAGGTCGTCTTTTTGAGTATGGTACGCTTGCATTGATTCCCCTAAGAACGCTCGCGTACTATCTGTCCCCAAATTAATTTCGACTGTTTGTAGATTAGCCTCAGGTTCACCCGCGACTTTGAATAGATCAGTGACTTTTTCACCAAGCCGCAACCAATAAGACCATTGCGATTGCACCATTTCAGAATGCACTGATTTTATTAATACTTCACCCCACTTTTGATAGGTATCACTCAATCTGAGAACCTCTGGGTTTCTTTTTTGACTCAAAGCCTGGTAAATTCGTTGAAATTCAGAAATGAGCATCCTCCATGAAACGGCGTCTACCACCAAGTGATGAATAGTCCAAAATAACCTCTGACTGCCATCTTTAAATCCAGTAAATAGAGCCAACTGCATGGTTGGCCCACTCTCAATATTTAATCCCATTTGTAAGCTGTTACAAATAGATATTAGAATCTCAGGGGACCATTGATCTGAAGAATTGATATCAATAACTTTGAAATCAATATTATAAACATTCGCATCGTCAGAATAAACTTGAGACCATTGACCATCTTTATTTCGATAGTAACGCAATCGCAGAACATCATGTTGCTCAATTAATTTTCTGAGAGTATTAATCGACAACTCAGGTTTTAATGTTATGTTATCCGATAGATGGAATAAAAATGATTGATTAAAGTGCTGAAAATCATTATTTGATTTTTCAAAAAACCAATGCTGTATAGGTAGCAATGGTGCAAACCCTTCTGTTTTTAACGAGCGTATATGCAATGTTGAATCATTTACTTGTGCGACTTGTGCCAAATATGAAATGGTAGGATTAATAAACAATTGCTTAACAGTAAAAATCAAGCCTTTTAATTTTGCACGGGCAACAAACTGTATTGCTATAATCGAATCACCGCCAGAACTAAAAAAATTATCGTTAATACCAATCTGTTTTACCTGAAGAAGATCACGTAAAATTTTATGTAAGGTCACCTCTTTCCAATTTCGAGGAATTGCTGATTCAACAAAGTTTCGATTTATTGTAAAATCCGGCTTAGGCAAAACTGCACGGTCTACTTTACCATTGATAGTCAAAGGCATCACATCCATCTCCACAAAAACAGTGGGGATCATATAACTTGGCAGCTGTTTTTCGATATTACTTCTTACTCTTTCGGTGACCGCTACCTGACCAGGAACCGGAACCACATAAGCAACTAATCGCTTACTACCGTGCTGATCATCACAGGCTAAAACTAGTACTTGATTGACGTAATCTAATTGTGCAATCACTTGTTCTACCTCACCACACTCCACTCTATATCCACGAATCTTTACCTGTTGATCAATTCGACCAACATACACAACATTTCCATCTGGTAAAAGATAACCAAGATCTCCCGTCTTATAAATCTTCTCACCTAAACGGAATGGGTTCGGCAAAAACTTCGCTTCTGTTAAATCATGTCGATTTAAATATCCCAATGCTAACTGGTTACCACCTAAATAAATCTCGCCTATAACTCCAATAGGCAATAAATCTAAATTATCATCCAAAACATACATCTGCTGGTTTTTAAAGGCTTTTCCTACAGGAATACTCGCTGTGCTGGGAATCACGTCCGTGATTTCATATGTTGTATCTGCTACTGAAGTCTCAGTTGCACCATAAAGATTGATAAAGCGTATTGATTTGTTTTCTGCTCGCCAAAATGCGACATCCTCTTGGCATAAGGCCTCACCCCCAACAACCACCGTTAAAACAGTATGCTTAGTTAACACTTCTTTTGGTAATAATTCTCGCAATAGACGCAAATGTGCGGGGGTTATTTTCAATAAACTGTAATCGAATCGCTGTGCAAGTGCCTCCACTAAACCCGCAAATCCTGCCTGCTCCGACACCATGAAAACGGTTTTCCCCACCAATAGTGGTCCATACAAGCTAGTAACTGTAATATCAAAACCAAAAGAAGAATGCATCAAAGAACCGCAGCCACTATCGATGCGAAACTCCCCCAAGGAAAACTGCAAATAATGCGATAAGCCCTCGTGAGAGATCATTACTCCTTTGGGTTTTCCAGTTGACCCAGAAGTATAAATAACATAAGCCAAATCATTTGCTTCTGATGCGAGGTCTAAATTATCAGAAATAGAAAAATTAATCTCCGGTGTGGAATCAAGACTAACTACTTTCCCACCTCGTTCAACAAAACTTCGATATCTGGAGCTCAAACTTTTTTGAGTTAATAAAAACTTGGCTTGGGTATCCTGCAAAATAAAATCAATCCGATCATCTGGGTAGTCAGGATCAATTGGAACATAGCCTGCACCCGATTTTAATATGCCAAGCAGACCAATCAACATTTCCAAACTGCGCTCAATGGATATAGCCACAAGCTGTCCTCGACCTACACCTTGGCCAGACAGGTAATGCGCGACTTGATTTGCACGCTTATTGAGTTGATCATAGGTTAATTCAGTGGACTCAAAAGCTAATGCTATTGCATTCGGCGTATTCTCAACTTGCTCTTCAAATAATTTTTGTACCGTAACGTTTTTTCGATAAATACCATCCGTACCATTCCATTCGAATAGAATTTTCTTACGCTCTGAGTCTGTTAAAAGTGGTAATGCATACACATTTTTTTCCGGCTGAGCGATAACACTTCTAAGTAACACAGTAAAATGAGTTAACATCCTCTGCGCAGTTGTATGATCATACAAATCTACAGCGTAATTTAAATCAATTACTACGCGCCCATCGTCAGGCTCCTGAACATCCCAAGTCAAATCAAATTTTGCCGGATCAGAAGCCATACCTGTGTTCTTAGAAACCCTAAGCCCTTCTAAATCTAGGTCACCCATATCACGGTTCTGCATAACAAGCATCACCTGAAATAGAGGTGTTCGATTTAATTCTCGCTCGATTTTTAGATAATCCACCAATTGCTCAAATGGAACATCCTGATGGGCATAAGCCCCTAATGTCAGGTCTCGTACACGCTGAAGCAAATCAACAAAACGATCGTTTTTTTGAATTTGTGCTCTTAATGCCAGAGTATTAACAAAAAAACCAATGATCCCTTCAAGTTCTACTGACCGCCGATTAGCTACAGGAGTACCAACAACAATGTCTTGCGCCCCTGTATATCGATGCAGCAATACAACCAGAACAGAAAGGAAAACCATGAACAGACTACAGCGCTCTTTTTCTGCGAATGCTCTTAATCCAGCGACCACATCTTGTTCGAGCTCATACGAAACAGACCGCCCAATATAACTCAACTCTTGAGGTCTTAATCTATCGGTTGGTAAATTTAAATTTTGGGGCGCGTTGGCCAAACTTTCTTGCCAATAAGATAATTGAACGCGCAAGTACTCATCTTGTAGCCATTGCCGCTGCCATATTGCATAGTCAGCATATTGAAATTTTTGTGAACTAAATCCCAAGAGGCTATCTTGATTTTTCACATGCCAACGATAAAACTTCTGCAGATCTGCCCACAACACACCAAGTGACCAACCATCACTGATAATATGATGCATATTAAACAATAATACATGATGATCAGAAGAAAGTTGCAGCAACAAGACTTTCCATAAAGGCCCTGAACTCAAATCAAACACATGTTGCTGATCCATTAACATGTATGATTGGAGCGCTTTTTCCTGCTCACTTGTGCTTAACGCCATTAAGTCTATAGTTCGCAAATTTATTTCTGCCATATCATCAATTTGCTGATAAGCAACACCAAGCTCTGATGGAAAGTGTGTACGTAAAATCTCATGACTATTCAACAAATTATTTAAAGCATTCTCTAAACATCTCGTCAACAATTTTCCTCGTAAATTCATAGCCAAAGGAATATTATAAGCTGATTTATTTTCAAGCAGCTGATCTAAAAACCACAAACGCTGCTGAGCAAATGACAATTCTAAACGCTCAGGACGTACCTGCTTCACCAACGGCGGCAACAATGTTTTCCCTGCTTGCTCTAAATTTGTTCGTACTAGTCGAGCAATTTCATCGATACTACTTCTCTCAAAGATTTCCTTTATACTTATCTCCACCTCAAATACTACTCGCAATCTCGACACTAGCTGAGTAACCAATAATGAGTGCCCACCCAGTTTAAAAAAATCATCTGACATCTTGACAATATTAGTTGACAATAATTCGCCTATTATCTTAGCAACTTGATGACCTACCCAATCTTGCGGAGCTTGACTCACCTCCTGATCACACTCGTAATTTCCAGGTTTTGGCAATGCACTTCGATCAACCTTTCCATTAGCACTCAATGGAATTGACTCCAGCACAACATAAGCACTCGGAATCATATAATTTGGCAATTCCTTCCTTAGATGTTCTCGTATGCTTTCGATTAAACTCTGCTCGTTGCCTTGACTATTTACAACTAAATAGGCTACTAATCGTTTGTCACCCACCCGATCTTCACGGGCTATTACAATCACTTTATTAATTACACTAATTTTCGCGATAGCACCTTCCACTTCACCACATTCGATTCTAAATCCTCGAATTTTTACCTGATTATCTACTCGACCTAAAAAGACTATATTTCCATCAGACATATAACGTGCTTTATCGCCCGTTTTATAAAGTCTTTCTTGTAACTTTTGGCTAACAATAAAATTCGCTTTTGTTTTTTCAGGATCATTCCAATAGCCTTTCGCTAAACCATCTCCTGCAATATAGAGATCCCCCATCACACCAACAGGAACCGGTGCTAAATATTGGTCCAATATATAATATCGTTGGTTACTCAATGGACGACCATAAGGGATGCTCACCCATCGAGGATCTACATCTTGGATAGCAAAGAAATTCGACCATATTGAAGCTTCCGTAGCACCTCCCATACCAATTAACTGAACAGGCCCTGGCATTAAACGCCTCACATCAACCGGTAGGGTTAAAGGAATATAATCTCCACTAAGCATAATGACTTTCAGAGATTTTAATTCACTCTTTTCATACTCCGCTTTCTTTGGCTCATCAAGATATTCCAACAGTATTTGCAAAAAGGCCGGAACAGAATCCCAGACTGTAATATTATATTTTGCAATTAATTCAACCCAATAACTTGGATCTCTTGCTCTATCAGACCTCAACAATACACACGTCGCACCAATCGCTAGCATTCCAAAAATATCATACACCGAAAGATCAAATGTCATTTCTGATAATGCAATTACACTATCATTGGCTCCAAACAGAAACCGTTTATTAATATCTACGATTGTATTAACAGCACCTTGATGCGCTATAACAACACCTTTAGGCTTACCCGTTGTTCCTGAAGTAAAAATAACGTACGCCGTTTCTTCAGAATTAATATCAACATGAGGAGGGTCACAATAAGAATTAAATCCGAGAAATTCCTTATCTAACATAATCAAAGCAACATCCAGCCCGTAGCTTTCTAACGTGCTCTGCGTTAGCATCACCTTGATACCTGCATCTTGTAAAATCGACCCTACTCTCTCTCTAGGGTAAGTCGGAGATATTGGGACATAGGCTGCACCTGATTTTAATATCCCCAACAACCCAATAACCATCTCTAATGAACGCTCCACACATATTCCTACCAAATGCCCCACACCAATACCTTGACCTATTAAATAATGCGCCAGCTGATTTGATTTGTTATGTAATTCTTGGTACGTTAATTCTTTCCCATCGTAAACAACAGCAACATGGTTTGGTGTTTTTAATACTTGCCTCTCAAATAAACCATGCAGTGTTTGCTCTTTTGGATAAACCGATGCTGTATCATTCCAAGAAACCAGGATCTGCTTCCGCTCAGACTCAGTCAGCATAGGCAAGTCACTTATCCGTGCTTGTGGATTAGCAAGAACCCCTTCTAACAACACTATAAAATGATTGAGCGTTCTTTCAATGGTGGCTTTTTCATATAAGTCTTTCGCATAAGTAATCTCGAGAGACAATCCTCCTGATTTTTTTTCTTCGAAGCAAAAAGTTAAATCAAATTTTGCTGAATCCGTCACCAAACCGTCGAGCCGAAAAACATCCAAAGCCTCCAATTCGAATTCACTATCTGTTTCATACTGAAGAAGTAACATAACTTGAAATAAGGGTGAGCGATTAAGCTGTCGCTCTAACTTTAAATGATCAACAATTCGTTCAAATGGAACATCCTGATGAGCATACGCTTCCAAAGTAACTTCTTTTACTCTATTTAATAAATCAATGAAACGATTACCACTTTTGACCTCCGCCCTAAGAGCCAAAGTATTGGCAAAAAAACCAATCATACGCTCGGTCTCTCGGAAATGACGATTTGCTATTGGAGCACCTACTACAATATCGTCACTACCTGTTTGCCGATGCAGCAACACATTTAATACTGACAAGAGCAACATAAATGTACTGCAACGCTCTACTTCCGCGAGTAATTTAATTTTAGCTCCTATAGAATCACTCAACACACAAGCCACTCGACAACCAACGTAGCTTAATTGATTTGGTCGCGGCATATCTGTGGGCAACGTTAACTCACTCGGCACATCACGCAATTGCTTTTCCCAATACATTAATTCTTTTTCTAAGCGCTCACCTTGTAACCAATCACGCTGCCACAAAGCGTAATCAACATATTGCAAAGACGAGGAAGGCAAGCACAATTCTTCTGCGTAACCATTAAGATGATGGGAGTAAAGAGATGACAACTCTTTGAAAAATAACCCCACAGACCAACCATCACAGATACTATGATGGACATTAAAGAGCAATGTACAATCTTCTTCAGAAAAATACAGCAGTTGTGCGAACCACAGGGGACCACTACTAAGGTTAAATATATGATTCTGATTTAACTCCATCTGACCTTTAATACAAATAAGCCTTTCCTCAGCATTAGAACCACTTAAATCAAGGAAATGAAATCCTAGCGTGTGTTTTTCATCAATCACTTGATAAGGTTTGCCCAAATTAGACGGAAAATACGTTCGTAATATTTCGTGACGCGCGATAACATCATGAAAGGCATTTTTCAAAGCGTCTAAAGATATTCTTCCTCGGATACGAAAACCCATGTCAATATTATAAATCGATTTATTTTCAAGTAGCTGATCTAAAAACCACAGACGCTGCTGAGCAAATGACAATTCTAAACGCTCAGGACGTACCTGCTTCACCAACGGCGGCAACAATGTTTTCCCTGCTTGCTCTAAATTTGTTCGTACTAGTCGAGCAATTTCATCGATACTACTTCTCTCAAAGATTTCCTTTATACTTATCTCCACCTCAAATACTACTCGCAATCTCGACACTAGCTGAGTAACCAATAATGAGTGCCCACCCAGTTTAAAAAAATCATCTGACATCTTGACAATATTAGTTGACAATAATTCGCCTATTATCTTAGCAACTTGATGACCTACCCAATCTTGCGGAGCTTGACTCACCTCCTGATCACACTCGTAATTTCCAGGTTTTGGCAATGCACTTCGATCAACCTTTCCATTAGCACTCAATGGAATTGACTCCAGCACAACATAAGCACTCGGAATCATATAATTTGGCAATTCCTTCCTTAGATGTTCTCGTATGCTTTCGATTAAACTCTGCTCGTTGCCTTGACTATTTACAACTAAATAGGCTACTAATCGTTTGTCACCCACCCGATCTTCACGGGCTATTACAATCACTTTATTAATTACACTAATTTTCGCGATAGCACCTTCCACTTCACCACATTCGATTCTAAATCCTCGAATTTTTACCTGATTATCTACTCGACCTAAAAAGACTATATTTCCATCAGACATATAACGTGCTTTATCGCCCGTTTTATAAAGTCTTTCTTGTAACTTTTGGCTAACAATAAAATTCGCTTTTGTTTTTTCAGGATCATTCCAATAGCCTTTCGCTAAACCATCTCCTGCAATATAGAGATCCCCCATCACACCAACAGGAACCGGTGCTAAATATTGGTCCAATATATAATATCGTTGGTTACTCAATGGACGACCATAAGGGATGCTCACCCATCGAGGATCTACATCTTGGATAGCAAAGAAATTCGACCATATTGAAGCTTCCGTAGCACCTCCCATACCAATTAACTGAACAGGCCCTGGCATTAAACGCCTCACATCAACCGGTAGGGTTAAAGGAATATAATCTCCACTAAGCATAATGACTTTCAGAGATTTTAATTCACTCTTTTCATACTCCGCTTTCTTTGGCTCATCAAGATATTCCAACAGTATTTGCAAAAAGGCCGGAACAGAATCCCAGACTGTAATATTATATTTTGCAATTAATTCAACCCAATAACTTGGATCTCTTGCTCTATCAGACCTCAACAATACACACGTCGCACCAATCGCTAGCATTCCAAAAATATCATACACCGAAAGATCAAATGTCATTTCTGATAATGCAATTACACTATCATTGGCTCCAAACAGAAACCGTTTATTAATATCTACGATTGTATTAACAGCACCTTGATGCGCTATAACAACACCTTTAGGCTTACCCGTTGTTCCTGAAGTAAAAATAACGTACGCCGTTTCTTCAGAATTAATATCAACATGAGGAGGGTCACAATAAGAATTAAATCCGAGAAATTCCTTATCTAACATAATCAAAGCAACATCCAGCCCGTAGCTTTCTAACGTGCTCTGCGTTAGCATCACCTTGATACCTGCATCTTGTAAAATCGACCCTACTCTCTCTCTAGGGTAAGTCGGAGATATTGGGACATAGGCTGCACCTGATTTTAATATCCCCAACAACCCAATAACCATCTCTAATGAACGCTCCACACATATTCCTACCAAATGCCCCACACCAATACCTTGACCTATTAAATAATGCGCCAGCTGATTTGATTTGTTATGTAATTCTTGGTACGTTAATTCTTTCCCATCGTAAACAACAGCAACATGGTTTGGTGTTTTTAATACTTGCCTCTCAAATAAACCATGCAGTGTTTGCTCTTTTGGATAAACCGATGCTGTATCATTCCAAGAAACCAGGATCTGCTTCCGCTCAGACTCAGTCAGCATAGGCAAGTCACTTATCCGTGCTTGTGGATTAGCAAGAACCCCTTCTAACAACACTATAAAATGATTGAGCGTTCTTTCAATGGTGGCTTTTTCATATAAGTCTTTCGCATAAGTAATCTCGAGAGACAATCCTCCTGATTTTTTTTCTTCGAAGCAAAAAGTTAAATCAAATTTTGCTGAATCTGAAATCAGTCCGTCAACTCGAGAGGCGCTTAAACCTTCGAACTCAAGACCAACGTCATCTTCAACCTCTAGTAGTAACATAACTTGAAATAATGGTGTGCGATTAGTCATTCGTTGAATTTTTAGATGATCTACAACTTGCTCGAATGGCACATTCTGATTTGCGTAAGCACTTAACGTCAATTCACGCACCCTATTTAGCAGACTCAAAAATGTATCATCACATTTTATCTCAGACCGCAATGCCAAAGTATTCACAAAAAAACCAATTAAACCTTCGGTCTCTTTAAAATTCCTGTTAGCAATTGGGCTGCCCACAACAAGATCTTCAGCCCCGGTATATCTGTGCAACAACACATTCAGTAATGACAACAATACCATAAACAGAGTGCAATGCTTCTGCCCAGCCAATGATTTCAAATGTGTAAGTACTGCTTCGCTCAACTCACAACTAACCTGCCCTCCTTCATAAGTCAACACAGGAGGACGTGGCCGATCTGTTGGTAAGTCCAAGTAAGATGGAGCACCAGACAGTTGAGATACCCAATACGAAAGCTCACTGGTCAAACTCTCACCCTTGAGCCAATCTCGCTGCCATAGGGTGTAATCAATGTACTGTACTGGCAACGGCTCAAGCTCTATTCCTATTTCTTTTTCCGATTGATGGTATGAATAGAACTCTGCTAACTCTGACCAAAAAACTCTCAGCGACCATCCATCACAAATGACATGATGCATAATTAGTAAAACTATATGCTGATCTTCAGCTAACTTAACCAATTGCATACGCCACAGGGGGGCGGTGTTCAAATCAAAAGGCTCACGAAGAGCATTGCTCAACGTACGATGCACTGCATCATTTTGTGAATCAACTGAGACACTGCTTAGATCCACCACAGACAACTTAATCGCGCTCTCTTCACTTATCTTTTGTGTGGGCCTACCAAGAAGAGAAGGAAAATATATTCTCAAAACCTCATGACGTTGCATTAAGTCATACAACGCACGCTTTAATGAATTTACTGAGAGCAGTCCATGAAACTTCTTTATATAAGGCACATTATACACTGACTTATTTTCATACAACTGGTTTAAAAACCACAAACGTTGCTGAGCAAAGGACAAAGGTATATTTTCTGGACGAATCTGTTTTACCAGTTTAGGGGGTGCGAATTGATTTATTGCTTGCATATCGTTACGAACAACTGTCGCAATGTCTGATATGTCAGTACAATCAAGCACCTTTCTAATACTAATCTCCACTGAAAAAACAAGGCGCAAACGTGACACCAGCTGTGTAATTGATAACGAATCCCCTCCCAGCGAGAAAAAACTATCCGTCATACTGATAGAATTCAAGTCAAGCAATTCGCTACAGACCTGCGCTACTTGCTCCTCCACCCAATCTTGCGGACTCCGAAGTGCCGTGGCGTTTTGGATATATGTTTCAGGCCTGAATAATGCGGCACGATCTATTTTGCCATTTATTGTTAGTGGCATCTTTTCCAGGACTACCACGGTGGGCACCATATATTCCTGTAAATGCATAACACACAGCGCAAGAAGCTTTTCCTTCAGAAGGTCTACTTGCTCACGATGTGTAAAAACATCCTTTGGAACCACATAAGCCACCAACCGCTGTTGACCGGGAATATCTTCGCGAAGCAGTACAACAGAGTCCTTTATTTCTTCACACTGTCGTAACACAATCTCAATTTCGACGAGTTCTACTCTATAACCTCGAAGCTTTACCTGATAATCAGATCGACCTAAATATTCTATCGTACCATCTGCCAAATATCTGGCTCTATCGCCCATCCTATATAAAGTCTTATACGAATCGTAATCAGGATAAAATGGATTTTGAATAAACCGATCTGATGTGATCGATGGATCTAAATAACCATCTGCTATTCCGGCTCCACTTACACATAGCTCACCAACGACACCGATCGGACATAAATCAAAATTTTCCTCAAGAATATAGCTGCGTGTGTTACTAATAGCTCTACCAATTGGAACGGTCGAAGAAAGTCTATCCCATTGATCAGCTTCATAGCATGTCACATCAATCACTTCTGATGAACCATACATATTCAGAAGTTTCGCATTTGAAAAAACTTCATTAAATGCAATAACAAGATTGGAAGATAAAGCCTCTCCAGAAATGAAAAAGTACTTTAGGTTTGGCAATTTCCTTGTCCCAATCACTTCTAGAATCATTTTTAATAATGATGGCACGAGAAAGATTTGGGTAACAGAATTAGCATCCAAAAAGTTTACCAACTCTTGAGGGTTTTTGAGTTTGTCAATTGATGCCATAGCCATTTTCGAACCACTTAGCAAACAACTCACTATCTCAGTAATCGAGTCAATAAAATTAATTGTTGTCTTCTGACAAAAAATCTCATCTTCTTGCATGTGATAATGTTCTTGTACCCATAAAAATCGGTTAACCATTCCTCGATGATGCCCCTTTACGCCTTTTGGTTTCCCTGTTGATCCGGAAGTGTAAATCACATAAGCCAAGCTATCTGGCTCAACAATGGATTCTAAATTTGTTGCCAGGAATTGATGAGAACTTTTATTCATCTTATCTAAAATGAGAATATTCCTATTATGAGAATACCCCTCAAATCGTTGAGCCAAATGTGATTGAGTAAGTAGAATTTTAGCCCCTGAATCCTCCAACATATACCGCAACCGTTCTGGAGGACATATAGGATCTAAAGGCACGTATACTGCCCCTGCTTTGAGTATCCCAAAAATTCCGATAATTAGATCAAAACTTGTTTCAGCACTCAATGCAACCATCGTCCCGACTTGAACTTCCAAACTTCTCAAGCGATGAGCAAGCTCATTAGCTCTAGCATTCAACTCATGATAAGTAAGTTGAGCTTCACCTAAGACCAGGGCAATCTTACTAGGCGCTTTAACCACTTGCTCTTCAAATAACTGATGAATTGTTTTATTTAGGGTATAATTTTTTTGTGACCGCCCCCAATTCTTAAGTAGTTTTTCACGCTCATGGGCAGCTACTACCGGTAAAGTTGCAATGCTTTGCTCTGGATTTTTGATGACAGCTTGGAGTAAAACACAGAAATTCCCCAACAACCTTTCAATAGTATCGCGATCATACAAATTGCTAGCATAGCTAATATCAATTTTTAATCGTCCATCATCTAACTCGGTAACACGCCAAATAAAATCATTTTTGGCCTGTTCAGCTACAAAACTGGTTATTTTATTAACTTGCAAATCTCCTAAATTCGCCCGAGCTTTTTCCTGGACATCCATAACTAATACTGTGTGAAATAATGGCGAGAGATCCGCTCTAGATTGGGTCTTTAGATGATCGATCACTTGTTCGAATGGGACTTCTTGATGGCAATAAGCCTCAAGAATTGTGCTACGTACATGTTGAAGTGCCACATTAAACTGGTCACTCGACTTGAGCACGGTTCGTAATGCCAAACAGTTAGAAAATGGGCCTATCAGTCGTCGCAGCTCTTCAATTGGTCGATTGGGAAGGCGAATCCCTAATACGACATCTTCCACACTTGTGTATCGATGAATCAAGACCTTTAACACACCCACTAGTGCCATAAATAAAGTACAATCGTGTACCGTTGCCAACGCATTTAAAGCCAAGGTATCTTCAGTGTTAATCTCACAAGAAATGTGCTCAAATTCATAATTTAAAACATCTGTTCGAGGCCTGTCTGTCTTTACAAAAGACTGAGACGGGATGTTCGCGAGCTTGTCAAACCAGTATGCTAACTCAGCTTCTAAACGCTCACCCTGCAACCAACCTCGTTGCCACAAGGCGTAATCAGCATACTGAATGGGTAATCTCGTTAAATTCAATTGCGCAGCATTTACGCTTAAATGATGAAAATACTGCTCAAATAAGTCAGAGAAAAACAGTTCAAGAGATAACTCATCGCTTATAGCAGCATCCAAAATTAAAACAAGCACATGATCTTCGATACCAAAATTTAAAAGTTGCATTTTCCATAAAGGCCCCTTACTCAAATCAAAAACAAATCGTTGATTTAGTCCAATTTGCTTTCGAATGCAGGATTCTCTGTCCTCGAGAGCAATTTCGTGAAAATCAATCTTTTCAAAAGTAACTTGGGGTTTTTTACAAATTCGTTGATAAGGATTTCCCTTGTGCAATTTAAAATGTGTGCGTAAAATCTGATGGCGTATCGACAAGTCAGTTAGTGCATTTTTTAAGCAATCTACAGACAACACCCCCTTTAACTGGACCACATTCACATTTGAGCACCTTAAACGCTGTTGCAGTCGTCCCGAACTCCAAACCTGCCTCTGCATGAATGATAATGGTATATGGGTTGGTCGAATTTGTAATACTATAGGTGAAGCTTGAATTTCTGAATCTGCTTTTTTGAACGTAAAGTCTTCAATAACCTGGGATTCATTTTTTGTGAAGAGTTTCATGACTTAAAATCCTTGCTGGTAGTAAATTTAATTCCATTAAAATTCGCAATATCCACAATGTTAACTACTTTTGATTTCAGAAACAATTTAATTTTGCTTGCCTGACACTCAGAGTCAAAAGCTCATTGACACCACTATTATTCTATACTGACTTAATAACTATGATTCTTTATACCTTAGACATTTTCTTAACTTAATTAGGCAGAACTAATAAGAGAAGACAAAATAGGTAAAGCCGAGAGCTCTATGTATCAATATATTAACCCGCAATTAATGTTATCCATATCGACTCAAAAAGCGTAGCTACTCTCAAATAAAATATCTTTAATCTTAAGCACAAAAATAGATCTTTTACCAATTTAGCGCCTTCAATTAACTTGCAGTGAAAAACCAACTCGATTACTAGTGGCGGCCTAATACAATCATTTGACATCACAAAATAGATACAGTAGTATTTTCGCTGAACGTTGTTGCATTTTAATTTTTCCAAAAATTACTCGACATAACGAAGGTTGCCGCACGACTGTTTGCACAACCTCAGAACAGATTTTCATCAATACTCAAGGAGAGAGTATATGGCTCACCAGACAATTGACTATTTCTTAAAGCACGTATCACACGATAGCATTCATAATATACTTAGAATTCAATCTGAATTATTGTTCGCCCTTCATAGTTTTGCGTATGCTAACAAATTTACACAACTCTTGCCTCTCTTGCTGTCTCCCATAACCGACCCTTTGAATCATTCGGTGTATCCAGCTGATTTGACATACAAAAACCGCAAACTAAAACTCACTGCAAGCATGATTTTCCATAAACAGTTATCTTTTGTAAACGCAAACATCAAGAAACTCTACATTGTATCACCCAACATTCGCCTTGAACTTGACGAAATCAAGTCATCTAAACATCACATGATAGAGTTCTCGCAATTTGATGTCGAAATTCGTGATGCCAATCGCTTTGAAGTAATGACGCTTATCGAAGAATTACTCGTGCATGTTTTCAACCATATCGAAACCCATTGCGCTGAAGAGTTACATGATATGGGCTCAAAACTACCTAGGCTGAAAAGACCATTTAAAACAATTGACTCATCTGAAATCTCCAGTGACGACCTAGACACCGAGATTAATGCTCTATCCTATGAAAGTGACCAGCCATTTTTCTTATTGAATTTAAAAAGAGAATTCTATGACGCTGAAAGCTCAGATACACCTGGAACTTACAATAATTTTGATCTGATTTATCCACAAGGTTTTGGCGAGGCCTTATCAGGGGCCGAGCGAGAATACGAATATGCTCAAATTATTCGACGCATGGATCTACAAGGTGTTGACAAATCACACTTCGAAAACTACCTAGAAATTGCCAAACATGGAAAACTCTCTAAATCAGCAGGCTTTGGAATCGGTTTACAACGATTATTACGCTTTATTTGCGCCAAAGACACAATCAAGGAGGTCTGCTACTTTGATCGCAGTGTAGGCTCCGAATTTATATTCTAATGCCCAAACTTATGCTAAAAATAAAAAAAACCGCAAAGGAGCTTCTTAACAAAGAAAATTTAATGCGTCTTTTACAGCAAATTGATATAGAAGAGCATATTTCTAACAGCTACCTGCACCTTACTGCCAACGAAAATGTCATGTCAGATACAGCAAGAAAATGCTTATCCAGCAAATTGTCCGATCGCTACCATATAGGAACTTCTCTAGATCACCTAGATAACACGCCTGTTACTCAATTTGGCAACTTATCATTTATTGCCCTGAACAATCTATATGAACTTGAATCCGACATTCGATTAATTAGCCAAAAAATCTTGCATTGCGCACTTTCTGACTTTCGCCCTCTATCGGGAATTCATGCACTGATGTGCACACTTATCTCCGCCACCAAGATTGGCGATTGCGTATTTTCTATCGACCCGACAGATGGGGGGCATTTTGCCACAACAAATCTTCTAAATCAGCTCGGCCGCAAATCGGCCTTAATGCGATTTGATAGCACTTTGACCATTGACATAAGTCATTTTGAGGAACTCGTTAAAATACATAAACCTGCTGCTATAATTTTTGATCACAGCGCAACACTAACTGAATTCCCATTGAAGCAAATTCGCAATATTGCAGGCGAACAAGTACGTATAATTTTCGATGCTTCACACACATTAGGACTTATTATTGGCGGTTGTTTTCAAAATCCACTATCTGATGGCTGTGATATTCTTCAAGGAAATACCCACAAAACATTTCCAGGACCACAAAAGGCAATGATTCATTTCCGCGATCTGCACCTTGGAAAACAGGTGATGACCGACATTGGTAAAGCTTTGGTTTCCAGTCAACACACACACCATACTTTAGCACTGTTCGTCACAATGCTAGAAATGTCATATTTTGGGCCGCAGTACGCACAGCAAATGATCAATAATGCGCGCGCACTCTGCAAATATCTCTCAGATGATGGCTTTGATCTTGTAGGTGTCGGCGAACACCATACCAACACAAATTTAGTCCTCATTGACCTAAAAGATGATTATGCATTACGTAACGCATGTAATCGCTTATCCTACGCAGGGATAGGAACTAATGCCAGAACGATCTATAACAAAAATGTCCTACGCATTGGCACACAAGAACTCACTAGGCGCGGAATGAAAGAAGAGGAGATGAAAAAAATTGCTGACTTTTTTAAAAGAACTCTATTAATCCAGGAAAATCCAACTACTGTACGAACTGATGTTATTGCGCTAAACGATAGCTTTCGTTCCGTGCTTTTTTCTTTTGATGGAGAGACACATGATAACAAATAGCAACACCCAAGATTCTCTTTTCGACAAAATATGGCATGCACATGTTCACAAACATGAGAAAGATTATCCTGCTATTATGAAAATAGATTTTACTATTTTGCATGAGGTAACGTCCGCCCAAGCTTTTTCTGAATTGACACGCAGAAACTTGCCAGTGAGAAATCCCGATCGCTGCTTATCCGTCCTGGACCATAGCATTCCAACCACCTCGGACCGAAGCCAAGTTGTAGATGCTATAGCAGAATTACAAATAAACACTCACAGAAAAAACTCGATTGACAACAAAATATTACTGATGGACTATAACGATACCTTCCATGGTATATCGCATGTCATAGCTCCGGAAATGGGTGTAATTCATCCTGGGATGACAGTAGTTTGCGGTGATTCACATACTCCCACACTAGGTGCTTTTGGCGCATTGGCCATAGGGATTGGCACCACCGAGCTTGCTGAAGTGCTAGCAACCTCATATTTGTTAATCCACAAACCAAAAACAATGAATATCATCATCAATGGTAAACCTAGACAACATGTCTACGTTAAAGATGTTATCATGAAAATTATCCAAAAAATTGGTTGTGCAGGTGCTCTTGGTTATGTCATTGAGTACTCCGGTGATTATGTTTCCAGCCTATCGATGGAAGAACGAATGACCCTGTGCAATATGTCCACAGAGGCCGGCGCCAAATCTGCCCTCATCGCACCTGATCTAATTACTTATTCTTATTTGCAAACAAAAATGAATGTTGATCATGCACAATTTACGGCTTACTATGAACAATGGGTATATTATAATAGAGATGAAAATGCGAATTACGACAAAAGTATTTCCATCGACATATCTGAACTTCGCCCCATGGTCAGCTGGGGAACCAATCCAGAACAAGCAATACAAATTGACGATAATATACCGAGCGCAGACAGTTTAGAGCATAAAGGAGCTCTATCACTAAAAGAATCCTTACAATATAATCAACTACATGAAAATACCCCTATCTACGGAACACCAATAGACTATGCTTTCGTTGGATCTTGCACCAACGGTCGAATTGAAGACTTGCGTGTGGTAGCAAAAATCTTAAAAGACAAGAAAGTTCACGCTAATGTTACCTTCTTAATTGTTCCCGGCTCTGAAAACGTTCGAAAGGAAGCAGAAAAGGAGGGTTTGGCTAATATTTTTCGGGTCGCTGGGGCTGAGTTCCGAAATCCGGGATGCTCAATGTGTGTAGCTATGAACGGTGACTTTGTTCCGCCCGGCAAACGTTGTATTAGCGCCAGTAATAGAAACTACATCGGACGTCAGGGCCCAGGGAGTTACACTCACATTGCCTCTCCAGCAACTGTTGCTGCAAGTGCTATTGTGGGGGTCATTACGTCTGCCGCATCAATAAACGATGAATCCTAGGGATAAAATCATGAGCCCATCTACCCAAATTACTGGTTTTGCGCTTTATGCACCATTTGACAATATCGACACCGACTTGATCATCCCAGCACAACATATTACCTCAATTGAAAAAGATGGCTATCTCAAAGGAGTATTTGAACAGCTAGGTTTTGTTCGTCAAAAAATTGTTGGGGATGTCAACGCCAAAAATGAATACGTCATGATCTCTCAAAGTAACTTCGGTTGTGGCTCTTCAAGGGAACAAGCCATTTGGGCACTCAAGGAAGCTAAAGTTACTGCTGTGATTGCGAGCAGCTTCGCAGAAATATTCTCTAACAATGCAGCGCGTAACCAATTTCCATTAATTTGTGTTGAAAACAATGATATTTCAGCTCTGCTTTTACCAGGAAATTCAGAGCAATTTATTAGCATTGATCTAGAAAAATCATTAATTTCGACCTCTCATGGCCTGAATATCACTTTTCAGATGAATGCTTATGTAAAAAGATGTTTGCTCGGTGACATAAATCATATTGACTATATCTTAGCTAACATCTAAACAATATAATAAGCTACTGAGCACCCGAACACAACATACCATTAGTATTTCATTTGTCTGCTTATTTGCTGAGCCTCAAGTTGTTACTACCAGATTGACCAGATGGGTCCTTTTCTGGCGACTTAGGAGGAACGCTCGTAGGCAGATTAAATTTCGTAGGTCTTGGAGATGCCCGAGGAGACTTAGCTGCATTACTTTGACCACCAGGAGCTGCCGTGAATGCAAACATTGAATTTCCCAGCGGGACTGCCCCAGACGTCGCTGTAGGTTGAGCAGACGGAGTCTTCGCAACAACATCACTAACATGCTGGAAATGCTGACCGACTAACTCGATGCATACCGAAACGCGCGATAGATTGTGTTTGAAACGAAATTCGACTGGCAGATTATTTGATGGCTCTAGCTTTAACTCAGCTAAATTACCAGTTTTTGAATCGTTGTATCGAACCGTAATTTGAAGTCCAAACATGGAAGAAAATAAATTTACTTCATCGAGAAAAACAAAGTAACTAGGCTCAAGAACCGCTTTTGCATAAATGTCGAATACAATTATATTATGGAAAAATTTGTTTCTTATTGCCTGAACATCGTACATCTCAGTGCTAGCGGTTTGCTTTATTAAGCCAATATATTTTGGCGCCAACTCAAACAACTTATCTCGAATGCACACTTCATTAAGAATATTTAAAATTTCATTTCGCTTCGCCCAAAAATCTTTCGGGCCTGGATTAGAAGAAAGCAGCTCACGTATAGCAATAATCTCAGCAAAATGCTTCTTGTCTTTGGTTAATCCTGGGCTATCATAGAAATCTTTCATCATTGTGCAAAATAATGGCTGGTAAGCCTTGTCGAGAGTAGCTATCCCATCATACATCAGATCTATCTCGCTAGATATCAGCGAAGAAGCTTTTTCCAACTCACTTATAGTCTTTGTTCTCAGCTGAATCACCGAACTAACATTCAACTGTGGCATTTTGGAAGGATCATCAAGATAAATTGAAAACATTTTCTCAAGACAATCCTTAAGCACGAGTGGCATATTATTATCATTCAGCGATTTGAATTTTGTCAGAACGTTATACCAATGTTCACGTACTTTGGCAGCATCAGCATATTGATATACACCTTTAGAATTAGGGGAACCGAGACACGCATGAAAAAAGCAGTTTCCATCTCCAATTGTGGGATTGCCCTTCATTGATAATATTTGTGGCAAAGTTTTTTTGTCAAGCCAGGATGCTGCCCTTACAGGTTTGCCATCACGATACGCCTCAATTCGCTCTCCCTTATCACTTGGCTCATAGCCTGCATAATACCAAAACAAATCCCTGTAAACTCCGTCTCTAAAAGCCCCCCCCAAATCATCATCCAGCTCTCCTCCTAAGTATGAATGCAATCCTTCCTCAATAATTGTGCCCACGGGTTTCTTTTCCATTCCGGGAGCTTGGTACAAATCTTTACCAAATACAAAAATGCTGCCCTGAGTTGTTTCAGAGAGCATTTTTGCCACCATCATGTTGTGAGTTATCACTACAGCTGCACATCCCTTCCTATTACTCAACATCTTAATAAAAGTATCCACAACCTTGTATGCAACATATGCATCCAAAGCTGCTGTTGGTTCATCTAATAAATAAAGCCTTGCATTTTCTTTCATAAATAGTCGAGCAATCCCAATACGCTGCCGCTCTCCCCCTGAGACTTCCTGACCTATAGGTGATGTTAAACCAAGTTTATCTGAGAGCGAAGTTAATTCTGCAGATTTAACCGCTTCTAAAAATTTCTCATGATAAGGCCTAAAGTCAGTTTCTAGGTTAGCTTTTCTGGTTCTGTAAGTTTCAACTTTTTGTTCACTTAGATGCTCATAATAATAGAGCAATCTCAAGAGATCAGCACGAACCATTTGAATGTATTCCTTTGTTTCTTCTTTTTCCACAAGACGCTGTGAACGTTCAAAATAAAGGTCCAAAAAGAACATTAATTTTTTGACTGTTATTAGCATTCCTTTGATCGAAGATTTATATACACTCACCTCTGTTGTTCTATCCGCACAGCTTTTCCTTAATTCACCTTGCTGAAGAAATAATTTATCATACAGTTTCTTAATCTTATTACTGCGAAATTCTGTAGCCTCTTGTTCATTATGGCTATTGGAAGTGCGGGTACAATTAAGCGGCGAGTTTTGATAGCTTGCCATTTCTAAGCATTTTAGCTTAACAACGGCATCATTATTCGGATTCGCGAAATACACTGTAATATCATTATAGATTTGCAATGCCCGTGAAATTAGCTCAATTTCCTCAAGCACCTGAAACTGATCATCAGAGATACCTGGGTCTCCATAACACACATTATAACGTAAAGACTTGTCATGAAATATCTGGACATGCTGAGGCAAATATCCAACATAATCCGTAAGTAATGAAGGAGAATTGTCTTGGAGCGCAAAAAAATCGAGACCATTCAGTGTAATCGTTAACTTCTGCTTAAAATCTGGATGAATTTTTGAGAGCCCTAATAAAATATTGAAAATGGTACTTTTTCCTGCACCACTGAATCCAACAGAGGTATATATTTTGCCAGGAGAGACATCTAGTGTAGCATCATGAAGCACAATACTCTGAGGTTTCAGCTTGTAAGCAAATTCATTTGCCTTAAAGTGCATAAGCAGAGACCTATCATCCTCAGAAAACAATTGATCAACATACTGGGTGTTAGTGCTATTTCGGACATCTTTTGGACTCAATTCGTTTGATGCAAACCTATCAAGATACTCTCTGATTGCGTTATTTAAATTTTTTAATATTATTTTATACTGATATACTTCATTCATTGAGGTCAATGTCAAACTAAGCTGAGAGAAGTATGGGAATATATATGTAAGCACCAATAAAATATCATTTAGATCGCTGATCGTTAGGACACCCGAGGGGGAGGCTTCAGATTTAGCGATAATTTTTACGCTGAGAAATACAATAACCACCAAGACTGGGACAGAATTGGTAATGAGTTTTGCTGTTGCTAACCTTTGAAATAAAATTTCCTGCTCATGAGAACACGAGCCAATGGCAGAAAAAGCTACTCTCCCTTGTAGAGCCTCTTTGTTGAGAGTCAGCATTGTACTGTGATAATCTGGTATGGTGGATAGTTTTTCAATTAGATTGTTATAATTTATGGTCTGAGTGATCACTGTTTGCTTATTAAGCAAAAGACTATTAATGGCATAGCCACCAAAGATATATAAAAGGCCACCTCCTCCCCATACTAAGCAAAAGACTGGGCTACCATTGGAACCGCGCGCATAATACAACGCCAAACCGCCCATCCCAATGAAAATCTCTGCTAACCCTGGCCATAACTGACCAACAACAGCATCATAAAAAAGACTCGCATAGGGAATTCGTGATATGTTTCCAACAAGAATGCTACGTTCATGCAGTATTACTTCGTTATCTAAAGCGATTAAATGTCGAGCATACCGCTCCCCAAACTTGCGCAAAGCCGTTTCTCGAACTTTATACGTCATGTAATATCTGAGATGAGGAATTAGATAAAAATACGAATTTGCTACCATATAACCAACTGCTATTGTAACTGCCGTAGGTGTTAAATTAAACACATCTTTAAGCAACGTCGGTTGCCCAACAATAGTAGAAATAAGATCTGCAGCTAAGATAGCACTTGCGACTCTAGCAACGGGTTGTCCAAGCCCTCCAAGAACCACATCAAATACTATAATCTGTGCTTTTTGAAAGAAGCCCCAGGTCTGTTTGAAATCAAGTAGCGTTATTGAACCAAAGAAAGACTTTAGCCAATTATAAAAATCGTAGCCGGTGACCTCTTCACTACGCCGACTCTCCCATTCTTCGTAATCGTACACAGAATACACTCCTTGTTACGCATACCAGAAACGCATTAAATCAGAACTAACACTTGTTACCCAATATATATTCTGGGGTATCTGGAGTTAAATATCATAACACTGGCTATTTGTACAGTCCTGCCCTAATCAATAAAAACATCGCATCAGAACACACCATAATATCTTACAAAAAAAGGTTGCAGCATTAAATATTAATGATCAATGCTTCTGATCATCAGTGGCAGTATTAGTATTTCTCAATTATCTTGTACACATTCTTCACTAATAATTCCGCCCTGTCGTTCTGTTCATCAACAGCACTATTAAATGCAGCTGAGATGATAATTCCACTAGCAGGGACATAAATATACAATGCGCGAAATCCCTCCATCTTTCCCTCATAAGACCAGTAGCGACCCAGCATCTTATCAAAACCCTGAAAGACTCCTAGCCCATAGGCAGATGAATCATTTTTCGATGTCTTATCGATTGGCTTACCAGTAGCAGTTGAAACAAGCTGTGTTAGTTTTGCTTTCTGTTTGGCATCTAGAAGATTATTATCTATCATCAATGCTTTGTGCCAATTGATGATATCAACCGTATTAGATATTATCGCTCCAGAAGCACCTGCTGAGGAAAGATTATTCCTACTTGTGTCTTCACCAAGAGTTTTTACGTTGCCGTAAGGGTTGTACTGATAACCATGTGCCAAGCGATTTGCAACTTCCTTGGGCATTGTCGGTACTGGATAAAAAGTATTAGACAATTCCGCATGCTTAAAAAGGCGGCTTTCAATTTCACTCTTGAAAGAATTTTTCGTCACTCTTTCTATTATCATTGAAGTCAAAATATAACCTGTATTATTGTAGTTATATCCGTGCATTAAAGGTGGTGAAAAATTACCGGGCGGGTAAGCATACGAAATTATCTCCTGATTAGTCCAAACATGCCCCCCATCGTAATATGCTTCGGCATTGAAAGCCACCGAGCTTGTGTAATTCGGTATACCACTGGTCATATTCAATAAAGAAGCAAGCGAAATACCTGACCACTTTGTGTATTCCGGGAGTAGGCGTTTCAAATTTTGATTCAAATCAACTTTTTTTTCTTTTTCCAACTGCAAAAGTATAGCTGATGTAAATGATTTTG
Organism: Gammaproteobacteria bacterium; assembly: GCA_019748175.1. Lineage (NCBI taxonomy): Bacteria > Pseudomonadati > Pseudomonadota > Gammaproteobacteria > Gammaproteobacteria bacterium. Next base: position 30,832 of record JAIEPX010000010.1, on the reverse strand, counting down.
TGATGCTTCCAATTTCAAATAAAGTATTCGAATCGATTTTTTTACTATTCTTATCATGTCCACATCTGCCGATATAATAGCTTCTTATTCCTCGTTTTGGGATATAAATAGAAAGAGCGATACCTGAAAAATACTCTTTGTCCCTATAAGCATTATAATGTAATGTCAGCACCTCATTCACTCGATCATCTATCGAATTTGCAGATGCAACAGTGAAGTAGAATGCACCAATTACAACAGCATAAAAATGACATCTCCAAAACATAAACAGAGACCCTCCTGCTAATTATTACCAAACTTCGCATCTGAAGTTATTAGACTGTAAGCAACAAGATAAAACATTAACCACAGGCAGTATAGCGTCTGCCTGATTATCATACTATAAAATCATGAAGTCGCCTGTAGAATATTTCCAGGTAATACACAGGGCCTACCAAGCTGATACCCTAATAGCACAAAAATACGCAACTTCATTGAAATGACGTCCGTCAAAATCTGTAGCTGTTCAAACTTGATGCATAAATTACCGATTTTCTCTAGTCACTCACAGTCAGCTAATGTTGAGACTGTCAACTTTCTCCTGCCAGATTCTTTTTCGATTAAGAAATGGTCCCTACATAAAATGCATCTTGCAATCCCAAATAACTGAAAGGATTACGGTCTATCTGACTCCTTTTCATTTTTTAAAACTCGTGTTTTAAATAAACTCGGTATCTGTAAGAAGCTGTCAAATTTTTAATCTTATATTTAGCACTTTCAACTTGATAACTACAAGCGTTACACTACTTCGATGCTGATTGAGTAATAACACCACACACCATTCTGCCACCACCGCCACCCGATTTGGCAGGCTCGTCAGAATAATTATCTCCACCTTCATGAATCATTAGAGATCGATGTCTGATGTCTTCAATATGTTTAATTCGAGGAGCAAGAACTGGCGTGGTCGCTTCACCTTTGGCATCTACTGTTAAAACAGGCAGATCACCTAAATGACCATTCTCATTATCGGGCCCAAGATGCTTACCTGTTTTATTCGGATCAAAATGCCCACCCGCTGCCGTACCATTATTTTGGCAACTATCAAATTCATGAATATGAAATCCATGTAATCCTGGCGTCAATCCTTTTAAATGTGGTGTAAATAATAATCCATTTTTAGTAGGGGAAATTTCTACAAATCCTACTGACTTACCTACTCCTTTTTCCACAGTAAAACTCATGGGTACAGAAATTTTTACATCTGCATATGAAACAATTGCTATCATCAAAGAAGCACTAAAAACAATCCATTGCGTAAGTTTCATCACTAGAGTCTCCTGTTAATTTTGAAGAGAAAGCATAGGCTTTAATCGCACAAGCAAGATTAATTAATCAAAACGCTGATTTGCACAACTCAAACAACCACCCAGGAAACAAACCTAAAACCAAAACGGCCAGGCCATTGATAGTTAAAGCAATCTGCATATCTTTTGGTATCGCATATGCTTTTTCAGAGTCTGGTTCTTCAAAGTACATCACTTTCACAACACGAATATAATAATAAGCGCCTACAATTGCGAATAATAATGCCAAAGCGGCTAACCAGACTAAATCGACTTGAATTAATGCTTTTAACACGCCAACTTTAGCCCAAAATCCTACTAGCGGAGGAACACCTGCCATTGAAAACATCATGATTAACATGATAAAAGCTAACCAAGGATTACGATTGTTTAATCCTTTAAAATCAGCGATATTTTCCACTTCATATCCCGCTCTACTCATTAACACCAATAATCCGAATGAACCTAATGTCATTAATGAATAGGTGATAATATAAAAAGTAGAAGCAGCATAGCCTTGATTATTGGCTGCAATCACACCCAATATCATGTATCCCATATGGGCAATCGACGAATACGCTAACATTCTTTTGATATTCGCTTGAACAATTGCTGCGAAATTACCCAATGCCATAGAAAGCACCGCGATTGCAATTAAATCTTGCTGCCACTGAATATGCAGAGAAGGCATTGCATCGACTAATAATCGTATCACCATCCCTAATGCAGCTATTTTTGGTGCACTTGCTATAAATAGTGTAACTGCATTTGGGGCGCCTTCGTACACATCAGGTAACCACATATGAAAAGGCACTGCGCCTAATTTAAAGGCAATGCCTACCATCACAAACGCTAAACCAAATATTAAAATGAGTTGTTGTTCTGGCGCAGTATTAGCAATAGCAGACGCAACCAGAGAAAAGTCTAAATTATTTGTGGCACCATAAATCATGGAGATACCATATAAAAGCATCCCGCTTGCCATAGCACCAATGATAAAATATTTCATCGCCGCTTCAGCTGCCATACCTGATTCACGCTTCATTGCCACCATTGCGTAGACTGGAAGCGACATTAATTCGACGCCTAAATATAAGGTTAAAAAATGATGTGAGGACACTAACACCATCATTCCCAACATCGCAAATAAGCCTAAAATATAATATTCACCCCGCGGCATATCATTATCAGCGAGATATACTCGCGAATAAAAAAAGCACAGAAACACTGAGAGTTCAATAAATAGTTTCAGAATTACGGCAAATTTATCAAGAATAAACGTGTTATCAAATGTTAGCATCGTGGGTTCGTTAATGAATCCCAGTGTAAAAACAGCCGCGATTAAAATCGTTAATTGCACAGCAGCATAGGTAATGATTGGACGTTTCTGCCCCCAAAATGCTTGGACGAGTAATGCCAAGGTACCTAATGAAAAAACAATCATTTCTGGAAATGCAGGAACTAAATTTGGAATGTCATAGGACATACTCATTAACCTCTTTATAACTTACTTTGTAAACTTAATTGCACTAAATGATCAATGGATGAATGCATCACGCGCAATAATGATTCAGGATAAAAACCAATGACAAAAATTGCGATTACGAGCATCATTAATACACTCCACTCTAACCACGACACATCCTTTAATGTTGCAACGTCATTACTAATCACTTCACCATAAAAAACTCGTTTATACATCCACAATGTATAGCTAGCCCCAATAATTAACGTCAATCCTGCAGCAATCGCAATCCAGAAATTCGCTTTGAAAGCGCTTAAAATCACCATAAATTCACCGACGAAACCACTCGTGCCAGGTAAACCTACATTCGACATTGCAAACACCATAAACAGCGCAGCAAAAACTGGCATAGTGTTCGCAATACCACCGAACTTAGCAATTTCACGAGTATGCATCCGATCATATAACATACCGAATCCAAGGAAGAGTGCACCAGAACCAAATCCGTGCGAAATCATTTGAACCATGGCACCTTCAAGTCCCATAAACGCATCTTGATGATTCCCCGTGGCTTTCACAATCATATAAATCATAAAGCAGCCCAGTGTCACGAATCCCATATGAGCAACCGAAGAGTAGGCAATTAATCGTTTCATATCAGTTTGCGCCAATGCGATCAGACCAATATAAACAATCGCAATTAGAGAAAGCCCAATCATTAACCAGCTCAATGTATTCGATGCATCAGGGGTGATTGGCATACTGAATCGGAAAAATCCGTAACCGCCCACTTTCAACATTAAGGCTGCCAAAATAACAGATCCACCTGCAGGTGCTTCGGTATGCGCATCAGGCAACCATGTATGCACTGGCCACATGGGCACCTTTACAGCAAACGCTAATAAAAACGCTAAGAATATGAGCACTTGTTGAATCATCGTTAACGGTAAGCTATAAAAACTTGGTATTGAAAAACTATCTGCACGCATTCCTAAATACAACATGACAATTAACATCAGTGCAGAACCCAAAAATGTATACAAGAAAAACTTTATTGCTGCGTAGGAACGATTTTGACTTCCCCAAATTCCGATTGCTAAATACATAGGTATCAGCATTGCTTCCCAAAACACATAAAATAGCATCGCATCAATCGCAACAAACACACCAACAGTCATTGCTTGCAACACTAAAAATGTCGCCAAATATTGAGTAGCCTTATCTTGAATCGCTTTCCACGACGCTAAGATTACAATCAGAGAAGTAAAAACGGTTAAAATGACTAACGGCATCGCGATACCATCTACACCAATATCATATTGAATTCCAAACATCGGAATCCACGATAAGGTTTCCCGGAATTGATACGCATAAGTTGTTGTATCAAAATTTGTATACAACGGAATACACAATAATAAGCACAGAAAAACAGTCGCAATCGCTAGAATACGTCCTAGTTTTTCAAAACCGATTTTTCCTAAAAATAAAACCACAGCTGCCGATAAGGTCGGAAGCCAGATTTGCAAACTCAGTAAAGGTAAATTCGTTAACATTCTTTAATCACCTAACTCAACACAACCCAAAGTAACAGAGCCACAATGCCCAAAATCATGGAAAACGCGTAATGATATAAATAACCGGATTGCACTCGCCGAATCAGCGAAGCAACGCGTTGAACTCCACGACCAGATCCATTGACCAACCAACTATCGATCACTTTTGCGTCAGCAAAGTAATAGAAAAAATTACTTAGTGTTCTAGTACCACGCACAAATACCAACTGATTCAATGCATCAAAACCGTAGCGTTTTAGAAGTACGTAACGCACTGTAGCAAAACGTTCTGCAAATAATTTAGGTAACTCAGGTTTTTTAATATAACAAATCCATGCTGTCGCAAGCCCGGCCATCGTAAACCAGAAAGTTAATCCTAAAAATCCGTGCAGCATCATCGGTAACACACCATGATACTCTTTCGCTAATTCTCCCAACACATCGAGTCCAGCTGGTACCAACATAGTTTGCCCCATGAGCTTTGGCTGGGTGAATAACATGGGGCCCACAATCAGCACGCCCAACAGCACAGAAGCAATCGCAAGAATAATGAGTGGCACGGTAATAACCGCTTTCGTTTCATGTAAATGGGAACGGGTTTCTTCGTCCATGCGTTCAGAAGTATGAAATGCTAAAAAGAGGGCACGAAATGAATATACGGCTGTAACAAAAGCACCTATTAATAAACAACAATACGCATAAAATGCACCTGACACATGTGATTCACGAACAGCTTCAATAATCGTATCTTTTGAGAAAAATCCTGCGAATGGCGGGATTGCTGTTATCGCGAGAGTACCAATTAAAAAAGTAATATATGTGATGGGCATATATTTTCGTAAATTTCCCATCTTGTGCAAATTTTGTTCGTGATGCATCGCAATAATGACAGAACCCGCCCCTAAGAATAATAGTGCTTTAAAGCACGCATGAGTCGCTAAATGAAAAATGCCCGCTTCATAAGCACCTGCACCATTGGCAGCCATCATATAACCTAATTGTGACATCGTTGAAAAAGCAATCACGCGTTTAATATCATTTTCAACGACGGCTAATAATCCGAGTGATAAAGCGCCTGTAGCACCGATTATCATCACCACAGACATTGCGGTTGGACTGAGATTATAGAGCGGAGACATTCTAGCCACCATGTAAACACCCGCTGTCACCATCGTCGCCGCATGGATCAACGCAGAAATAGGTGTAGGACCTTCCATCGATTCGGGCAACCAAATATGTAATGGTAACTGAGCAGATTTACCCATCGCACCTACAAATAAAAGCAAGCAAATTACTGTCAATGCAGACCATTCATAATTAGAAACGATTGATAATGTTGAATTCAAGAAGTTAGGTGCTGCTGCAAACACTGTTGCGTAATCTAAGGTGCCAAAATAACTTAATATAACAGCGATCCCCAATAAAAATCCGAAATCACCCACTCGATTCACAATAAAGGCTTTGAAACCTCCCAAAGCGGCCGAATCCTTTTTGAACCAAAAACCGATTAAAAGATATGACACTAATCCGACCGTTTCCCAACCAAAAAACAATAATAGGAAATTATTGGCCATCACGAGTGAAAGCATTCCAAAAGTGAATAACGACATATAACTAAAAAATCGTTGTACGCCAGGATCACCTTCCATATAGCCAATACTATATATATGAACCAACAGCGAAACAAAGGTCACAATGTTCATCATTAAAACGCTTAATTGATCAATCAAAAAACCAACTGATAGCGTGTAATTTCCACTGGTGCCCCAGACATAGATTGTTTCATTTAACGGCTGAACATGATCAATCAATATTGATTTTGCTAAAATCAAAGAGCAGAGAAATGAAACTGCGATACCTGCAATTGTCACCGATTGCGAACTGTTCACACCGATTTTTTTACCAAATAATCCCGCGATTAAACTTCCGACTAGCGGAGCCAAAATAGCAATTAATGCAAGATTGTGTACTGTCGTTATCACAAATTAACCCTTCAATGTATCTAATTCTGCGACATTAATAGTGCCGCGCTTACGATATAATACTACGAGAATTGCCAAACCGATGGCTGATTCAGCAGCAGCCACAGTCAGAATAAAAAAGACAAAGATTTGCCCCATCGTACCACCCAGATACTGAGAGAAGGCGACAAAATTCATATTGACTGCGAGCAACATGAGTTCTACACACATAAATAGTACAATTAGATTTTTACGATTCAATATTATCCCTGCAAGACTCAGAGAAAACACAATTGCACCAACAATCAAATAATGTGATAGGGTAATCATCTATTTACTCTCTTTTGGATCAACCAAATACATTCGATCTGCTTTCGTTGCAGATAATTGCTTCTTAATAAGCTGGACTCTCGAGTGCTGACGACCTCTAAAGGTTAACGTAATCGCAGCTATTATTGCCGTTAATAATAATATTGCGGCAAGCTCAAACGGGTAAAAATACTGCGTATACAATATCTCGCCAATTTCTTTCACATTACTATAACCTTCTGGATGAGCGACAACTGCTCCCGTCGAGCCTAATTTAAAATGTTCCGGTGTGATAACAATGATCATCACTGAAACAAATAAAACCATCACTAAAATACCGAAAGGTAAATAGCGGACAAATCCTTCGCGCGAAGGCACTAAATCCAAATTAAGCATCATGACAACGAATAGAAATAATGTCATGACAGCGCCTACATACACAAAGATCAAAGCAAGCGCTAAAAATTCAGCTTCCATCAACATCCACAACACGCTGCTCGCAAAAAATGCCAACACGAGGAATAACGCTCCTCTTACAGGATTGCGCGAAATAATAACCATCGCAGACGACAACACGAGCAATGACGCAAACGCATAAAAAACAAGTACTGGTAAATTAATCATCTCTGTGCTCCCCTACCGATATTTTTCATCAGCAGCCCGATCAGCGGCTAGGCGTTCTTCATACAAATCACCAATAGCCAACAGTTTTTCTTTAGTCAAAATATTTTCACCGCGATTTTCCATGTGGTAATGCATCTCTGGCGTTAGCACAATGGAATCAACCGGACAGGCTTCTTCACAAAATCCACAATTAATACATTTAAATGCATCAATTTCATATTTTGTTGTTCGACGTGTACCATCCTCTCGTTCTTCCGCTTCGATCGTAATCGCCGCTGCAGGACAAACAGCTTCACATAATTTACATGCGATACAACGTTCTTCACCATTGGGATAGCGTCTCAGTGCCAACATCCCTCTAAAACGAGGGGATATAGGCGTTTCTTCTTCGGGATATTGAATAGTAATTTTCTTCCCAAAAAAAGCGCGCCCAGTGACAAATAACCCTTGGAATAATTCCCAAAGTGTAAAACTTTTAACTGTATTTAATAATCTTTTCATCATACAAACCAAGGTGCTAAATGAAATTGAACCGCAAGTGCTACCACTAAAATCCACAGCAACGTGACAGGAATAAGCACTTTCCATCCTAAACGCATAATTTGGTCATAACGATAGCGTGGAAACGTTGCTCGTATCCATAAATACAAATACAAGAACAACGAAACTTTCGCAGCAAACCAAATAATGCCAGGCACCCAATTAAACGTCGACTCTAATAATGGGATTCCTTGAAAAGGTGACAACCACCCACCCAAAAACATCAATACCGCTAAGCTAGAAATTAAAATCATATTGGCATATTCTGCTAAGAAAAACATTGCGAATGTCATACCAGAATATTCCACATGAAATCCAGCAACAATTTCTGACTCACCTTCTGCGACATCAAAAGGAGCGCGATTTGTTTCAGCAAGACCCGCTACCCAATACACAACAAACAACGGCAATAATGGCAACCAATACCAATGTAATAAGCTACCACTTTGAGCATGAACAATTTCAGTAAAGTTCATTGAGCCAGCAGCAATCAAAACTCCCACCAACGCAAACCCCATCGCAATTTCATAGGAAACCATTTGCGCTGCAACACGCATCGCACTAAAAAAAGCGTATTTAGAATTTGACCCCCAACCTGCACAAATAATTCCATAAATTCCAATTGAGGTCATCGCAAAAATAAATAGAACACCGGCATTAACATTAGCCAAAACCCAACCATCATCAAAAGGAACTACTGACCAAGCGACAAGAGCGGGTGTCATTGCTAAAATAGGAGCCAATACAAACAAGTAACGATTAGACGCAGTTGGAATAATAATTTCTTTAAACACCAATTTAATTGCATCTGCAATGGGCTGTCCAATTCCTCGAATTCCTACACGATTTACTCCAATACGATACTGCATATATGCAATGACTTTTCTTTCGGCCATCGTCAAATAAGCAACAACGCCAAGCAATGGCAGCACAATAATTAAAATTTTTGCAATGATCCAAGCTAAGCTAATTAATTGTTCAAGCATGGCGATTACCTCGCTCTACATTAATTTCGGCAAATCCGTCACCAAACCCAGAAGTTAAAGTAATACCTTTTGGAATCAATACACAGTTATTAGGTACTCGCGCATCAACTTGAACCGGAACTGTGATTTCAAGACCACTTTGCTTAAGTGTGATTTCTTGCTCTGCATTAACGCCTAAATCTTGTGCCATGCTTTGATTAATAGAAATCGCTTGTTGCATCGAAGGTAATGTAGCTTGAAGCGCCTTCGCTCGACGAGCTAATCCATCAATACACACAGCAGGCCATTCATAAATAATTTCTAATCCTTTTTTTCCAGTAGCAGTCGCATTTTTATCTAACGATGTACGTTCTGTAGGAGCAGTGCCATGCTCTAATAATTTTTCTAATTCGGTTCGAATTTCAGAGGCGCAAATATAATCATAACCCTGCAATTCGAGTAAATTACCTAACACACGTAACACTTTCCAACCGGGTCGCACTTCTCCAAAGGGAGGACTCACCGCATTAAAAGATTGCCATTTACCTTCTACGTTTACAAAAGTTCCATCAGTTTCAGTAAAAGGTGCAATAGGCAATAACACATCCGCAACTTCTGCGTGAACAGAACTCATATAAGGAGACATGCACACGACAAAATCGGCAGCTTTTAATGCTGCGATAGCAGAAGCTGAATAGATTAAATCATGTTCCGGCTCGACATTTAACAATATATAAGCAGCTCGTGGTTGCGAAAACATGGTTTGAGCATTCAGACCTTCGGTGGTTAAATTTTCACCCGCTGCTTTTCGATGAGGCACTGCACCGGCAATCCACGCGCCTGCACTATTCGCACCCACTGTCATCGTGGCAACATGGGCATTCGATAGTTTTGCAATTTCTAAACACAACGCACGAACTAAAGTTGCTTGCGGATGTGATTGAGCTTCAGCACCTAAAATAATAATCGATTTCTCTGCACTTTTAAGCTGTTGAGCAATGGGGTTGTTATTCGCACTTGTTGTCAATGAATCCAGTATTGTTTTTAACGTTTCAATCAATGAAAACGGTGTGGTGTGAATATTTTCTGTTAATTTAAAATTCATTTCACTATCAATGCTTCCAATTCGCATAATAGTAGCGCCATTCAATGATGCTTTACGTACTCGAAGTCCGGCTAAAGGTTGTTCGCGACGAATATCAGAACCTACTAATAAAATTGTATCCATAGACTCTAACGAAGCAAGCTCCGTATTCATGCCAGGATATAATGCACAATTTTCCTGTTGCGAAAAATCCATTTGTTGCAAACGATGATCAATATTATTAGAACCTAAATCTCGCATTATTTTTTGTAATAAATATAATTCTTCTGTAGTCGAAGAAGGCGAAGCAATAGCAGCTAACTGTTCAGATTTTTTCGCATTAACGACATCGCGCAAATTATTGACTGCGAAATTGAGTGCGGTTGACCAATCAACTTGCAACCACTTACCTTCTTTTTTAATCAGGGGGCCCGTTAATCTATGATCTTTATGAAGGCCTTCATAACTAAATCGATCTCGATCTGACAACCACGTTTCATTAATACTTTCATTTTCACGAGGCACTACTCGCATCACTTCACGATAGTCACTGTACTCATAACCACGTGTATGAACATAAATATTTGATCCTAAACAATCATGAGGTGCAATACTGCGCTGCTGAGACATTTCCCAAGCTCGTGCAGTAAAACGATATGGTTTAGAAGTCAACGCGCCGACCGGACATAAATCAATGATATTTCCGGAGACTTCAGATTGCATAAAATGTTTAACGTACGTTCCAATCCGAGATTTTTCTCCACGACCCGTCATACCCAATTCACGAAATCCTGCAATTTCAGTACCAAATCGAACACAACGTGTGCAATGAATACAACGTGTCATTTCTGTTGCTACTAAAGGACCAATATCTTCATCAGCAACCGAACGTTTTCCCTCGGTATATCGTCCTACATCATCACCATAACCCACCGCTAAATCTTGCAACTCACATTCACCGCCTTGGTCACAAATAGGGCAATCTAATGGATGATTAATGAGCAAAAATTCCATGACTGCTTTCTGAGCATCTAAAGCTTTCTGCGATTGAGTAAATACTTTCATTCCAGACACAGCGGGTGTAGCACACGCTGGAACAGGTTTGCCCATTTTCTCAACTTCGACGAGACACATGCGACAATTCGCAGCGACTGATAATTTTTTGTGGTAACAAAACCGTGGAATATAAATACCTGCTGCATCAGCCGCATCAATGACCATCTGACCATCATTGGCTTCAACTGATTTACCATTTATTTCAATATTAAACATAATGTACCTTTTACTTAAACGGACATTTCTTTTGAGTGATATGCGCTTCAAACTCATCATAAAAATGTTTCACAAAACTTCCTACTGGCCATGCTGCTGCTTCACCTAACGCACAAATTGTTCGACCTTCGATATTTTTTGCAACATTGGTTAGCTTTTCTAAGTCACCTGGACATCCATGGCCGTGTTCTATTCGCTCTATCATGCGCATTAACCAACCTGTTCCTTCACGACAGGGTGTACATTGACCACAGGATTCATCAGCGTAAAATTCTGAAATTCGCAATAATGCATCGACCATGCACGTCTTCTCGTCCATGACGATCACACCAGCAGAACCCAACATAGAACCTGCCTTCATTAAAGAGTCATAATCCATATCGGTATTCATAATCACGTCTGCCCGCATGACAGGCATTGACGTTCCACCAGGGATGACCGCTTTTAATTTATTGCCATCTCTTACCCCACCTGCAAGTTCTAATAATTTCGCAAATGGAATTCCTAATGGCACTTCATAATTACCCGGTTTTTCAACATGACCAGAAACACAGAATATTTTGGTCCCACCATTATTGGGCTTACCCAAGTTTAAAAACCACTCCGCACCTTTTTCCATAATCACAGGTACTGAAGCCAGTGTTTCAGTATTATTAACAGTCGTTGGTTTTCCATAAAGCCCATAATTTGCCGGAAATGGCGGTTTAAAACGTGGGAATCCTTTTTTACCTTCAAGTGATTCAATCAACGCAGTTTCTTCTCCGCAAATATAAGCGCCAGCACCTAAATGATTATGTATTTCAATATCAATTCCTGAACCCAAGATATTGCTACCCACGAAGCCTGCTTGTCGGGCCTCGTTGAGTGCTCGCTCAACCGCCAGAAATGGTTCGCCACAATACTCACCACGCATATAGTTATACCCAACGCTTGAACCAATTGCATAACATCCAATAAGCATCCCTTCAATTAATTGATGAGGATTGTAGCGCAAAATATCGCGATCTTTACAAGTGCCCGGTTCACTTTCATCTGAATTGCACAGCAGATATTTCTGTACATCCGAATCCGGCATAAAACTCCATTTTAATCCAGTAGGAAAACCGGCTCCACCACGGCCTCTTAGGCAAGATTTTTTTATAGTTTCAATGATATCTTTTTTAGGCGTATTTTCTTTAACAATTTTTTTCCACGCAGAATAACCACCCAATTTTTCATACGTTGACAAACTCGAAGGGTTTTCATGTCCTAATGTGCGAAAACAGACTTCATTCGCCATTATTTGCCCTCCTCTTTTTCTAGTCGGTCTAAAATGGCATCCACTTTTTCTGGCGTTAATTTTTCATGGTATTCAAAATCGTTAACTTGCATCATTGGAGCACCAACACAAGCGGCTAAACATTCAACACCTTTTAAGGTGTAAAGACCATCCGCCGTCGTTTCGCCTATTTTAATACCTAATCTTTTTTCTAAATGAGAAACAATTTTATCACAACCACAAAGCTTACAAGAAATATTTGTACAGACATCAATTTTATTTTTACCAACAGGTTTTAAATCATACATATCATAAAATGTGGCAACTTCATAAACTGCAATACGGGGTAATTCTAAATAATCCGCAACGGCATTTAAATGAGCCTCACTTAACCAACCACCATTATCACGTTGTACAAACATTAATGCCTGTAAAACAGCCGATTGTTTTTTATCTTCGGGATATTTTTTCAGCCAGTGATCAATTTCTGCTTGAGTTTCTGGCGCAATTGTAACTGCCTCGGTCATCGATCGATTTCTCCAAATACAATATCTTGACTTGATAATACTGCCACCATATCAGCGATCATGTGGCCACGAACCATCGGATCCAGTGCAGCTAAATGAGAAAAACCAGCTGCACGAACTTTGACTCTATAAGGTTTGTTCGCACCATCTGATATCATGTAAATTCCAAATTCACCTTTAGGATGCTCAACAGCAGCATAGGCTTCACCTGGGGGAACTGTGTATCCCTCAGTAAATAATTTAAAATGATGAATCATTGATTCCATATCTTGCTTCATTTCTTCACGTGAAGGCGGCGTAATTTTATGATCAGGATGAATGACAGGACCTGCATTATTTTTCAACCAACGAACACACTGACGCATTATTTCATTAGACTGACGCATTTCTTCAATTCGAACTAAATACCGATCATAACAATCACCATTTTTTCCAATAGGAATTTTAAAATCGATTTCGTCATACACTTCGTAAGGTTGGTTTTTACGTAAATCCCATTCAACACCAGAACCTCTTAACATTGGACCCGTAAATCCAAGTGCTAATGCTTGCTCGGGACTCACAACACCAATATCAACGGTACGTTGTTTCCAAATTCGATTGTCGGTTAACAACGTTTCATATTCGTCTACAAATTTCGGGAAACGTTCAGTAAATGCCCAGATAAAATCCAACAGTGACCCATGGCGATCTTGATTACGCTCTTTCATATCTTCATCTGAGCGCCATTCAGTCGCTTTATATTTCGGCATTTTATCCGGAAGATCTCGATAAACACCACCAGGGCGATAATAAGTGGCGTGCATTCGAGCACCCGAAACAGCCTCGTAACAATCCATTAAATCTTCTCGTTCGCGAAAACAATATAAAAAAACTGTCATCGCGCCAATATCAATGGCATGAGCACCTAACCACAGCAAATGATTCATGATTCGAGTCATTTCATCAAATAACACGCGAATATACTGAGCGCGTACGGGTGGAGTTATTCCTAACAATTTTTCAATGGCTAAAACGTAAGCGTGTTCATTGCACATCATGGAAACATAATCTAATCGATCCATGTAACCAATACTTTGGTTGTATGGTTTAGATTCTACTAGTTTTTCTGTTGCTCGATGCAATAAGCCGATGTGCGGATCTGCACGCGTAATCACTTCACCGTCTAATTCCAATACTAATCGCAAAACACCATGTGCAGCAGGGTGCTGAGGCCCGAAATTCAGAGTGTAATTTTGAATGCTAGACATCTTTTTCCCCAACATAACGACTGTCGTTACGAATCACTTTTGGCACTAATGTGCGAGGTTGAATACTAACAGGCTCATAAACGCAACGTTTTAACGCAGCATCATAACGCATTTCGACATGACCAATCAGCGGGAAATCTTTTCTGAAAGGATGGCCGACAAATCCGTAATCGGTTAAGATTCGACGCAAATCAGGATGGCCATCGAATAAAATCCCAAAAAGATCGAAGGCTTCTCGTTCAAACCAATTCGCAGATTCCCAAATATCCATCACCGATGCAATTCGCGGCGGATCTCCGTCAGGAAAAGATCGAATGCGAAGACGCCAATTATTTTTCACAGATAACAAATGATAAACCACCGCAAATCGAGGTTTATTATTGGATGGTGCGGTATTTGTTTGACTATTTTTTTCCACACCACGACTATAACCTGTAAGCGTAGCATCCTCAGTTTCCCAATCAGACAAACCATAGTGCAAATAATCTACACCACACACATCAATTAATTGCTCAAAATGAAAATCTTTTTCATCTCGTAACGATAAACAAAAAACATGAAGGTACTCAGGTAAAATTTCTACAGTGAGCTCACCAAATTTAATTTCTTGAGAAAGAAGTTGATTTCCCCATCGGGTTTCTAATTTTTGCTGTAAAATGTCTATATTCATAGCTTAATCACAATCCCTATCGTTCAATAGTAGAATGACGACGAATTTTATTCTGCAGTTGAATTATTCCATACACTAAAGCTTCTGCAGTGGGAGGACATCCCGGCACATAAACATCAACTGGAACAATTCGATCACAACCTCGAACAACTGAATAGGCGTAGTGATAATAACCACCGCCATTTGCACATGACCCCATCGAAATTACATATCGAGGTTCAGGCATTTGATCATAAACTTTACGAAAAGCAGGAGCCATTTTATTACACAGCGTTCCTGCAACAATCATTAAATCTGATTGACGTGGACTAGGACGAAATAATAGTCCGAACCGATCAAGATCATATCGTGACGCGGCAGCGTGCATCATTTCAACGGCACAACACGCGAGTCCAAAAGACATAGGCCACAAGGATCCACTACGAGCCCAACCGATGAGTTTATTCACAGAAGTGAGCATAAAACCTTGTGACTGCACTTCGCCTACTCCCATTCTAATGCTCCTCTCTTCCACTCATATATGAATCCCACTACTAATACAGCCAAAAAGACCATCATGGAAGTAAAACCGAACCAACCTATTTTACGCAGTGCCACTCCCCACGGAAATAAAAAGGCTGTTTCTAAATCGAAAATAATAAAGAGAATAGCGACAAGATAATAACGAACATCAAAAGGAATACGAGCGTCTTCAAAGGCTTCAAATCCACACTCGTACGGAGAATTTTTTGCTTGATTAGGTTTATGAGCGCCGAAAATGGCACCCAACGCCATCGGTGCGACAGCAAATACAATCCCAAGTCCTAAAAATATTAATATTGGCAAATAATTTTCTAACATTCTCGCCCCTTAGTCTTGCGTTATCGTATGGTGCCGAAGGTCGGACTCGAACCGACACGGCCTTACGGCCACTGCCCCCTCAAAGCAGCGTGTCTACCAATTCCACCACTTCGGCATAGTTTGCAACTTAATCTATCTCAACACACTTAATTTGGTGTTTCAGGAACGTTCTTAACAGGTAAATTCTTTGTTGGCAGATCTTTTTGATTCTTCTGACCTTCAACTGAAGGCACAGAAGGAGTCTCTAGGATTTTGTGGATGGGTGCAACCATCTCATGTCCCTTAACTCGTGAAGACACCATATAGGTTAGGCCTAAACTTGTCATGAAAAATATCGCTGCCAATGCGCCAGTCACTTTCACTAAAAAAGGTGTTGAGCCAGCACTACCAAACATCGTGTTGGATGCCCCACTACCAAATGCTGCGCCCACATCAGCGCCTTTACCATGCTGTAAAAGCACCAAAACGATTAAGCTAATCGAAGCTAAAACATGTATAATCAGTATTATCTGTTGCATAAACGTGCTATATCCAAAAAATGTTGACTATCTAACGAAGCCCCACCGACCAATCCGCCATCGACATCGGGTTGCGACATCAATTCCGCGGCGTTGTCGCGTTTAACGCTGCCACCATATAAGATTCTGAGGGCTTTAGCAAGCTTTTCATCCCTTTTCGCTACCTGTTCACGCAAGTATTGATGGACAGTCTGAGCTTCCTCAGGAGTTGCCGTTTTACCTGTTCCAATGGCCCACACAGGCTCATAGGCAAGCACAGCATTATAAAGGGATTGTTCCGCATTATCCAAGGCCAAAACCGCTTCTAATTGCCGCCCTATGACTGACAATGTCTGCCCTGCCTCACGTTCGGCTAAAGACTCCCCGACACAGATAATAGGTTTCAATCTTGCTTCAATAGCTCTGCTAAACTTCATAGCTACCACTTGGTCACTTTCACCGTAATACTGACGGCGTTCTGAGTGCCCGATGATTACATACTGGCACCCAAATTCAGCCACCATAGTGGCAGAAACCTCTCCTGTAAAAGCCCCTTGTCGCTCGCTGGAAATATTTTGCGCTCCATAGGCCACTATCGTGCCTGATAGACTCCTTTGAATCTGGTCAATAAAGATAAAAGACGGAAAAACCGCTAATTCAACTGCGGATACTTCGCCAGCACCCTCAGCGATACTGTTTGCTAGGACCTCAACTTCTGATCGAGTACCCACCATTTTCCAATTTCCAGCCACCATCGGTCGTCTCATAATGCTAACTTCCTTTCAATAATAGAATTTCAAAAAATTATCCGCTAATAATGCAATGGGGTCAAACTTCAGCACCTCTCGTTTATAGATTTTGGGTTTTTGCTCACTTATTTTGTAATAATTCCCATTAATGCTATCCTTATAACAGTTGGAACGTTTAAATTCAGGATGAATAATATGGACTTTACTTCGCTCAGCACTATTGCAGTTAGCCTTTTTACATTAACGCTGCTAGAAATAATTCTAGGCGTTGATAATTTAGTTTTTATTGCTCTAGCGAGTAATCGACTCCCCCCAGAAAAACAAAAGATGGCTCGTCGATTCGGACTTTTATTAGCGCTCATCACTCGCTTATTATTATTAGCTTCTGTGTTTTGGATAGCTCATTTAGAATTTACACTTTTCACAATCATGGACTCATCTTTTTCTGCCCGCGATGTATTGTTGATCGGTGGAGGATTATTTTTACTTTATAAAGGCACTCAACAAATCTATGCTGAAACAGAATTAGCAGGAGACGCAAAACTCAAACATCATTACAGTAAAGTGCAATGGGTGATTTTACAAATTGGAATTTTAGATATTATTTTTTCCATTGATAGTGTTTTTACAGCCGTCGGCATGACCTCACAATTTTGGATAATGGCAACCGCGATCACAATTGCAATTATTGCCATGATTTTTGCAAGTGAACCGCTGAGCCGTTTTATTGAAAGCCGACCAACCCTCAAAATACTCGCGTTGAGTTTTATATTATTAATTGGAACACTCTTGATCGCTGATGGTTTCCATTACCACCTACCAAGAGCATATGTGTACTTTTCAATTTGCTATGCGATTTTTATAGAGCTATTAAACAATTGGGTTCTGCATAGGAAAAATGCAAAACCCAAACACAACTAAAAACTCGGGGCAGAGATATCTAAGCGGCGACCACAGGAACTACTTGCCGCTCAAAATAATCTACATCTTCACGAATGTAGGATAATTGATTCGCATAACCACCATTGAAAAAGGTATTACGATATCCTTCAAAGAAGAAAGGTATTGTAAAGCCTACGAATCCAGCAATGATACCAACAAAACCTTTCAACAACGTCATGTACCATACCTGATCTGTTAACGAAGTGAATCGTTGATCTTCACCTTCGATAATGTCGTTCAACAATTCAACGAGATCTTCTTTAATGGCATCTATTCTGGCTTTTCCATCGAGATTAGCATGTCCATTGAGAGCAGCATCAATCTCTCCAGTTAATTGGTTAAGAGAAATTTTCATAGCTTGCTCTTGCTCATTGTCAGCTGCAGCTCTTAGTCGAGATATCACTTTTCTTTCAATATAACGTTTAAACAACGAAATTGTCATTTTCTTTGGATCAAGCTGAGCGTGTTTATTATCCCTTTCCCGCTCAACTTCAGCAAGCCTTTCTCTTAGTGCGGTTAATTCTAGGCCATTCTGTTCAATTAGCACATTTTTTTCTCGCTCAAGGCGTTCTCTCAATTCCTGTAATTCTCTATTTTTCCTTTCAATTTCCGAATTTTTCTCACCCTCAAGCTGTTCTCTCAATTGCACCAATTCTCTATTTTTAGCTTCAATATCTGAATTTTTATCACGCTCTAGGTTCAATCTAGCTTGCGCTTCTCTCTCTGTCAGCTCATGCAAAGCTGTTTGATTTTGAGCCTGTAATTGCTGCAATTCAGAAGCTTTCCCTGCTAACAATCTTTCATTCTCTTCTCGTCGTCGCTTTTCTAAATCTCCTAACGCAAGTTCTTTTTCATGCACTTCATGACGTAACTTTGATTTTTTCGAATTAACAAAATCTTTTTCCAAATACTTTGGCTGGCCAGACTCATCAAATAAATAACCTGGCAATCTGACCGGAACTTGATCTTGTGCTTTTGTATTAACAAACGGTTTAATATCATCCCACGCAGTACGAGATGCAATAACACCGTTTTTGGATACTGCATTTTCATTAGCCTGGTATTTTACAAGCCGATCATACGTCTCTTTAAATCCTAAAGCTTTAGCTAGATGCAATGCAGTAATACCATTAGCATCACGTGTATTAGTATTAACCAATTTTGATAAGGTGGGTAAATCTTTTTCATCTGCTTTTGCATAGAGTTTTAAAATTTCAACGGGAGATACTAAACGCCCTGGCTCAAATCGAGAATGGACATGCTGATGATGAGTAAATTCTTTGAATAAACCATTTTTAACTAATCGTTTTCTAGTTCTAATCGATAATGAAGTAGGTTCAAGTGTGTGCCCATGTGCACCTTGATAATCGAGGATTCCAACAGCACCACCACTATCGCAAAGATCTTCTTTCTTTCGATCAGTAATATTAAAGTCGAGAGTACCCACATCTAATGTAGAGACATATACGGTACGCTCATGATCCAAACCACGACCATGATAATAATCCTGTTGGCCCCACATTACCGCAAAAACCATCTTAAAGAGATAATCTAAAAATGATTTGTCATCGACAGGTGCGTGCTGTGTAGGCCCATCACAGGCAAATTCTTGAAATTGATGAGGCGGAACCAAACAAAAGCCTAAGGTATGAGGATTATAAAGTTCAACGCCTGTCTTAGGATCCACATCAAACGCACTTGCTGGATAGTTATCAAACAACCCCCCATCAATACGTGGATTGTCATCAACACGAACAGATTGATAATAACGCTTACCCTCTTCTTCTCGAACTAATCGTCTCTCTTCAAGAAATGCCGGTTGAAAAATAACAGGAAGAGACATAGTAATGCGCATGGCACTTAAAATCGTTGCATTAGGCGTTTTTTCAACCGAGTATTCTTCACCTCGTTGAGTAGCTATATTAGTGCCAAAACATTTAAATTCCAAAAATAAATCAGGGAAATCTTTAAAGTCTTGGAATGTAATTAATGCTACTTTTTTACGCAGTATATATTCTTGTTTTTTAATCTCAGTATCGAGAGCATCGTACTCTTTTTTTTGCTCTTGCGTCAGCTCAACATTTATTCGCTCAAGAACTTCAGTACCTCGAACTTTTTCCAAGATCTGATCGATGAGCCAATCTTTATAGACCTCTCCTTTAAATAGCCCAGATCGGTGTTTACCTAATTCTTCAAATAAGGATGGCAAACTGCGTAACGTGGATAATTTACCAAGGAAAGATGCTGTGCCATTCAGCATAGTTTTAATAGAATCACCATATCCCATTACAGTCTCTGTGTGAGTTCTATCCACATCATCTAGAAAACTCATAAATTCGAGATTAAATAATTTCTCTCCTAGTTGTTCTCCAGTATTTCTCAATGCCCACAGTAGACCAACAATCGCTCCCGCCGAAGTACCTGCGGTCCCTATTTGTTCCTCAGGTATTACGAAATTATCTTTAATAGCCTTAATTAGGGCTCCCACATTCGCGGTACCCTTTGGCCCACCCCCTTTGAAAACTGTATATTTAATCTCTCGTTTTGTAGCTGGAGCAGATGGAACATTTTCTTTCTCGTCAAAAGAGCGAGTGTAATTAGCTAAAAGCTTTGCAGCATTTTCTAAATCGGTCAGTTTTTTATCCAGATGATTCTGAACCCCTAGCCTATTGGTTTGAAGATTTGATAAACCGACTAAATCCGCAAGTTTCAGTGCATCATTTTGTTGCTGTGATAACACTTGTCTTATAGACTTCTTTAATAGATTAATTTTAGCTGTTAACTCACCAACTTTCGTTTTTTCGTGTTCAGTACGTTCATCCGAAATGAGTTTATTATACTCGAGCAAAGCTTCTTTTAATGCATTGAGCAATCCTTTTGCCTTATCTTTATCACCATTCCCATTGTTAGTTTTAATAAGATCCAAATCGGCTTTTATCCGATCTTTTTCATCGTGGTTATTCTTAGTAAAAGCGACTTTCTTTTCCTTAATAATATCAGAGGGTGTTTTACCTTCTTTATCTTTAACAAAAGGATCAGCACCTTTAAAATACAGCATATTAATAATATCAGGATTGCCTATTTCTGCAGCCAGATGCAATGCTGTTTTGCCGTCTTTATTCTGTTTGTTTATATTAGACGTATTCAATAACAAAGCGCCTACAGACTTAGTCATGTTATTTTGTGTTGCATAATGCAGTGGTAAATTACCCAAATTATCTTCCATATCTGCCAGATTTTGCTGTCTCTGAGTTAGTTTGGAAAAGGTTTCTATCACTACAGGCAGGTCATGACCCTTCTGACAGAAAAGATGCAAAAGATTTTGTTCTGTATTATTTATCTGTGTTAACTTACCACTTCGAGCCGACCACTTTAGTAATTCTATGATCATCAGAATGTTCAAACCATCATGACCATCACCATACTCACGAATTTGAGTAATCTGATCTGTAATTGTTTCTCGATTTTTGGCAAGATCCGCGTCTTTTGAAACTACCGCGGCAAGTGCCAACATTTTTCCGGGATCAAAACATCCGTGAGGAGTTGACAGCATTTTAGATAGCAGTTCTGGAACGTTCAACTCAGCATCAACCATCGCAGAATTTAATATGGTCTTCACACTAACATAGTCATCGCTTTGCATAGCATCAATAATTAAGTTCGTAATTTCAGAGGGAAAACTATTAACGAGAAGAGGAATCACACGATCTTCACACTTTGCTGCTCTACTTAATGCTGAAACTCCGAATTCACCCGTTAATCGAAGAGTTTTTGGTTCAACCTTAGAAAGTCGATTACAGAATACTTCAACTGCCGGAATACATCCAAGATGAGCAGCATATTGTAGCGGACTAAAATCAAATTTGTGCTGATTTGCTGCTGTCTTTTGAGTAAAACGTTCAGTTAAAAATTTAAATTCATGACCTTCTTCAACAGGCGGCACAATGTATGTTTTTGAAAGTAATTTCTCATTTAAAAGCAAAGATGGGTCTCTAAAAGAAGACTGAAGTGCATGTATAGCTTCATCTTGTATTGTTTTTAGTTCATCTAAGTTATTTTCGAACAAAACAAGAATCTCTTCAAAGGATTTCTTAGTCGTCATGTGAAGTTTGTTTGATGAATAATCTTTACTAATATATCCAACGTGGTCTGTTCTTAGCTTATGAACTTTGGCTAAAGCTGTTGCACAATCTTTCAATTTAGATTGAGTAGATTCACATATCCCCTTTATCCCTAACGATTCTAATATATCTTCAAAATCAAATAGTTCATTATATAATCTCAACACCAAATCATTTGCATCTGATAACTTGTTTTCTTTTTGCAAAGACTCTAACGCACCGAGCTTTTCCAAAGTCTTACGAGCTTTTTCCAGCGCCCCTTTCAATTTATGATGAGCAACAGCTCTATTAATGTAGTCTCTAACCGTCTCTTTAACTTGCATCGTTTCCCCCAAAAATCAGAGTTTTCATCAAAATTGCTTTAAAAATACCATAAACAGGCCAATATCTCAAGCTTTTGTAGGAAAAGCGCCCGACCTACCGCTGTTTTAGTCTATGTATGCCATAAACAGAGTATATAACCATGTGTTTATTAAGAGATTATTAAATCGGCGTCGCGCCTTGAGTTGTGAGAGATTTTGTATCTTTAATAATGAAATTAAATAAATTAAGGTTATATTTATTGCTTTTTAGCCAGGGCGCCAGTGTATGATATATTCAGGTTTAGACGCGACGCCGTTACTGGTCGGATATTGTTCTAGCTAAAATTTGCGCCAATTGCTGCACTTCATCAGGATTGCGACCTTCGACCATGACGCGAATGACAGGCTCAGTGCCAGAGGCTCGTAGTAATACGCGACCATTATTTCCTAATTGATTCTCAGTGTGCCGTAACGCATCTTGAATAAGTGAATTATTTAAATCAAAAGTTGCAGGTGTTGGAACGTTTAATAAAACTTGTGGGTATTTTTGCATACCATTTTTTAAATCGGTCAAACTTCGACCAGATTCGATAATTGCACACAACACTTGCAGTGCAGAGATTATGCCATCACCGGTTGTTGATAATGCAAGATGTACAATATGACCCGATGATTCTCCACCTAATTGCCAATTTTTTTGTTTGAGCAGTGACATTACATTACGATCCCCAACAGGCGCGCGTTCAAAAGGTATATTTAATGCAGCCAAACCTTCTTCAAAGCCTAAGTTTGTCATTGAGGTCCCTACAATGCCGCCGTGCAGTTTATTGATTCCTTGAAGATGACGGGCGATAATAAATAATAATTGATCACCGTCTACAATTTCTCCTTTTTCATCAACCATAATAACGCGGTCACCGTCACCATCAAATGCAATTCCCAAATGTGCACCCGCTTCACGCACAGCATGTTGCAAAAATGTTGGGTGTGTGGAGCCGCATTGCGCATTAATATTCAATCCATCAGGACTTGTGGATATTTCTACAACTTCCGCACCCAATTCGCGAAATACTGCGGGCGCGACATGATAAGTTGCTCCATTAGCGCAATCCACAACTATTTTTAATCCATTAAAATTAACTCGTGAAGGAACAGTACTTTTACAAAATTCAATGTAACGCCCAGGCGCATCTACGACGCGCACTGCTTTTCCTAATTTAACCGATTCAATAGTTTGCATCGGTTTTTCAATTTGAGCTTCAATTTCTAATTGCAATTCATCGGGTAATTTATAGCCCTCTGGAGAAAAAAACTTTAATCCGTTATC
The DNA here is from genome assembly GCA_019748175.1 of Gammaproteobacteria bacterium. Taxonomy (NCBI): domain Bacteria; kingdom Pseudomonadati; phylum Pseudomonadota; class Gammaproteobacteria; species Gammaproteobacteria bacterium. The sequence continues at coordinate 7,251 of JAIEPX010000010.1, read as the reverse complement.
TTCGTAACCATTGTGTGATGCACTGATTACGATTCCTGCACAGGCTCTAAGTGTACGCGTTAAATAGGCAATCGCAGGTGTTGGCATAGGACCTAATAAATGAATATCCATTCCTGCTGCTGACAATCCAGCTTCCAGTGCAGATTCCAACATATACCCTGAAATGCGCGTATCTTTCCCAATGAGAACTTTTCCGCGAGTTTCTTTACCCAGGATTTTCCCAATGGCCCAACCCAATTTGATGACAAACATCGGATTAATGAGTGAATCACCTACTTTTCCTCGTATTCCATCAGTACCAAAATAATGTTGTGTTGCCATAATTTCCTCTAAGCCATTTCTAGTTCTTTTTCTAAGACAGACGTTGCTAAGCGATTTTGCATAGCAAGGCCATCACGTAATGCACGCACATCATGCGTTCGAATCCAATCGACACCTTGAGCAGCTGCAAATAATTCTGTACTAAGAGTACCTGCTCCAGTCATTATTGGTGCTTGTTCAGTTATTCTTTGAATAAAAGATTTACGAGAGACAGACACTAAAACAGGTAAATTAAATTGTTGCTTCAGCGCTCGAATATTTTGTAAAACCACCAATGAAGCTTCTGGCTCAGAACTCAAAAAATATCCCATGCCTGGATCCAAAATTAATCGTTCTATTGCTATACCAGCGTTGACCAAAGCATTAATTCGTTGATCGAAAAATTGATAAATTTTTGACATGATTGTTCGTGGGTCCGTGACAATTCGCTCAGCTGGTTTATCTCCGTGGATATTTTGCATAACAACTAAACTACAGGTACTACTCGCTAATTCGGGGTAAAAATACGGGTGAGGGAAACCGTGAACATCATTAATTATCTGAACACCTTTTGCAATCGCATAACGTTGTGTCTCTGGATGAAATGAATCTATAGAAATCGGTATTTGCCTTGCTAATAACGCATCCAGCACTGGCTCGAGATGTTCAATTTCTGTTTCTGGTGGAACAATTGGCGCACCAGGATGACTTGAAGAAGGCCCTAAATCTATAACTGCGGCACCTGATTTGTATAATTCTATCGCATGCGCAATTGCATTTTGAGGACTTAAAAAATGGCCACCATCTGAATAAGAATCTCGTGTGATATTCACGATTCCCATTAAAGCAGTCATTTTATCTCCTTATCTAACTCGACGCAGCTTCAGGATTACTATCAGCACGTGATTCCGTTGATCGCTGCGAACTAGCTGATTCATTCTCATTTGGCGTAGTAGACTGAGTGGGTGTATTAAAATCAGATTCAATCCAATCTGCAGGTGGTCTTGCTTCACGACCTGCCATAATATCTTGAATTTGTTGTTCACCTATCGTTTCGAATTTAATTAATGCATCAGCCATCATGTGTAATTTATCAACATTTTCATTAAGGATTTTTTCTGCCAACTGATAATTACGATCAATAATAATTCTAATTTCAGAATCGATCGCGTGTGCGGTTGTATCTGAAACATTTTTATGACGTGACATTTCTCGGCCTAAAAAGACTGCACCTTCTTCTTCACCATAGGTGAGCGGCCCTAAATTATCAGAGAGCCCCCACTTAGTAACCATGCTACGCGCAATTTCTGTGGCTTTTTCAATATCATTGGATGCACCGGTTGTAATATTTTTCTCACCAAAAATTAAACCTTCAGCAATTCGACCACCAAATAATCCTGCAATTTGAGATTCCAAGCGTTGTTTAGAATAACTATAACGATCTTGTTCTGGTAAAAACATGGTGACACCTAATGCACGTCCACGAGGAATAATCGTTACTTTATAAACAGGATCATGTTGTTCAACTAATATACCAACAATGGCATGTCCCGCTTCATGATAAGCTGTTAATTTTTTCTCTTCATCGTTCATCACCATGGATCGACGTTCAGCACCCATCATAATTTTATCTTTTGCCAATTCAAATTCTTGTTGCCCTACTTTCCGTTTATTAGATCGGGCAGCAAATAAAGCAGCTTCGTTTACTAAATTCGCCAAATCAGCACCTGAAAATCCTGGTGTACCTCGCGCAATTTGTGTTGCATTTGCGTCATCACTCAGAGGCACTTTTCTCATATGTACTTTTAAAATTTGCTCACGACCACGAATATCCGGTAAGGACACAACGACTTGACGATCAAATCGACCTGGACGTAACAAAGCGGGATCTAAAACATCAGGACGGTTCGTCGCAGCGATTACAATCACCCCTTCTTTACCTTCAAAACCATCCATCTCAACTAAGAGTTGGTTTAATGTTTGCTCACGTTCATCATGACCACCCCCTAAACCAGCGCCACGATGACGTCCAACAGCATCAATTTCATCAATAAAAATAATGCACGGTGCATGTTTTTTCGCTTGATCAAACATATCACGTACGCGAGAAGCACCGACACCTACAAACATTTCAACAAAGTCAGAACCTGAAATCGTAAAGAATGGAACACCAGCTTCACCGGCCACCGCTTTAGCAAGAAGTGTTTTACCAGTACCTGGTGAACCAACTAGCAAAACACCACACGGTATTTTTCCGCCCAATTTTTGGAACTTACCTGGATCTTTTAAGAATTCGACTAATTCTTTGACTTCATCTTTAGCTTCTTCGACACCCGCCACATCGGCAAAAGTCACTTTGACTTGATCTTCAGTCAACATTCTAGCGCGACTACGTCCAAATGCCATTGGACCACCCTTTCCACCGCCACCTTGCATCTGACGCATGATGTAGACTAAGAAAAGGATCAACAGAACCGTTGGGAAAAGACTCACGAACAATTGCATAAACAGACCCCGTTCTGCCGGTGCCTTACCATTCACTTCCACGCCTTTTTTAACAAGCTCCGTTAAAAGCGTTTGATCTTCGATCACAGGCATATAGGTATTAAATGTTTTGTGATCAGTGTAAGTCCCATTAATGCTACGGTCATCAGTAATGGTCACTTTAGTGACTTGACCTTTATTAACAGCATTCAAAAACTGGGAATAAGCAATTTTATCATTGGCTGTATGAGGTGGATTCATATTGTTGAATACCACTACCATTATTAGGGCTATCACTGCCCATAGCATCAAAGTTCGAACCATATTCATTGGCGTGCCACTCTTTCAAATAACATTAGATAAAATAACATTATAGTCTGTCTTTCTTATATTGGAAACCTAAATCATCTCCCGGTTAAGAATTTTGGATGTTTTGCTCACTCAATGCCCTATATGAGGGCTGTTGATTCTAAAACCGTTTGAATGGGCTTGGTGTCGGCAGAGAGCTCGGGTTTAGTCGTAACATATCCGCTGTATATCGACTCGTCATCTCGACGCTATTTGTCAATTGCCGACGAATTTCAGGCATATTCACTTTAGTTAAAGCCTCATCCAATACCTCTAATGCATTACTGTATCCATGCTCAGCACACTTCGCTAAAACTGCTGTTAGGGCCTTACGCACGCTTACGGAGGTAGAGTTTGACGTTAATACTTTCACTAGGGCTTGACGCGCAGCGGGATCGTTATTGAGCAGTTTAGCAATCATTTCAAGCACATCCGCAGGCAAATTAGGTTTGAGCACTAATTGGAGCAGATCTCCAGGCACTAAGTCTTGCCCCGCACTCTCTTGAGTTTCCCCGCCCTTGTCAGTTTCAGTATGAACAGACTCATATAATTCATGAGCAATAACACCTTGATCCATCTCGAACTCACCTTGAGATCGGCGACGCGCAACAATCAGCATCAACGCATGCAGAATTTCATTTTCTATAGCTTTAGGAGATATGAGCATTTTATATATAAACTCTAATTAAGATCAAAAGATGATATTAACACGAAAACCTCTGTTTTCACAGCGTTTAGCACTTTGAATCATCGAAAAAATTATTTGAGAATTGTATTTTGAGATGGCTCTAATGCGTTCTCTTTTGCCCATTGGTCCAGCTGACTTTGTATGGAATCATTGTCGTTAAGACGACGGCCGAGCGCGGATTGACGTTGCTGAGCTAGGGCAACAACAGTCTCCATTGGGATCGTGGCAGACGGATTTTGACGAAAAACCGTGAGCTCTCCTTGTTTCTTATTGCTCATAACATGCTCCTTTGCATTAGAATCCTTTAAGTGTTGGTATCTTAAAGATCGCACTAAAAAAAATCAAGCTACAAGACTTTTGCCAATAAAACATGATAAAAAAGCAATTTCACATTGACTTCTTAGATTTCTACCCCTAAACTATGCGGCTAGAAAACTTAAACTGATACCTTAAAAAAGAGAACTAAGCATGCAAATGTCTGACGAAGATGCGATTTTGGACACACTCCACACTGAACTACAAAAATGTATAGAAGAAATGAAAAGCATTATTGATAGCGCTCAAGAAGCTCAATCCTTAAAAGCAAAAGACGCTATTCAGACTCAAAAGCAAGATTATTTTCAAGAGAATTTTGTTGCTCAAGTTCCTTCCCATATCCGAACTAAAAAGACTTTTCCTGAAACTATTGGTCTAAGAGCCAGATTATTAGGCCAAAAAACACCACCTAAAAAGAGACTACTGAGCGACTTAAACTCAGACGACTCACCCGCGCGATCTGTTCACTGGAAATCTCCAAATAAACCCCCATTTGCAAATAGTCTTGCAACAATTCAGCCAGTAGCACGAAGTCTTGAAGACGAATTAGAGGCAGATGAACCGATTTTCGAGGATTCCTCAACAGTTTCATCAAAATCCTCTCCAGAAGAATACTCACGCGGCCACTCACCAACCCCAAGACAAAATAAATCTCAAAAAGTTTCACCAAGATTTCTTTCGGGACCTGATATGCCCGCTTCTCCTTTAGGTAAATCTCCATCTTTCAATTGGTCACAATCTTTAGGTCTAGGATCAATGCCACGAGCCGACGCTGACTCACCTCAAAAACAAAGCTCACCTAAAACTCAAATTTTACAAAGTCAACCAAAATGCGAATTAGATCCATTAGAGAAGACTAATTATCTCCATCAAGAACTTACAGAGCTGAATACTCAGTATAAAAAAATAATTGAGAATGAATATCAACAAATCAGCGAGTTGTTAAGACATAGTCGCGCCTTATTACCTCAGGAAATCAATTTAGATGCACAACAATCATCACTATCACATTGGATGTCAGAAGAATTATTTAATTTGCTCTCACTTTCTTGCTTACGTCAAATAACAAGCTTGACTACAAGAACATATATCGGTTTGGAAACATTACAGCAAAAAATTAAAACTCTCGATGTTTTACAATGTGAAGATGCTCAACTTGTTTCAATTTATAATCAACTTACTGCAAGTATCGATAATGCGATTAATGAAGACATTCAATTTCTTAAGAGCGCATCTAACTCATTGGAAAATTATGAAATGCAATCGAAGTTTTTTACAAAGTATTTCGAGAATACCGAAAATGAATTACGAGTAATCAACCAACTCTATGAATTAGTAAAAAATGACACCTTAGTATCTAAAGAATATCTAGAAAAAAACCCAACACTCGTACGAAAAATGGTTGAAGAAAGTTATAAATTTATTAAGGCAATTCCTGAAACCACTACTCGTCTCCAATATTTTTCAACTATTTTTCCAAAATTAATAAATAATCTCGTCAGCATGACATCCGAATATCAAATTGAAAAAAATAACAACCAGCAAGTTGCTCAACTCGTATTTTAGTCGATAGGGAGAGCGTAGCCGTCACTCTAGCGGAAGAGCGTTACTATGCTCGCTCATATCCTGATTGTTCATCTTGCTCAAATCTCAAAGCCCTCGTGGTTATACCACTAAAGATAATCTTTCATTGCACACAGGGATTATTCATGTAAAATTCATCGCCTCATGATATTTAATTTGTAACCGGAGAAACGTGTGACAACAGAAGTTGAACTACATAAAGATGCCTTAGGCCTTGGTGAGTCAATGGTCATGGGTATCGCTGGAACCGCGCCTGCTTTTAGCGCCACTGCAACAACAGCAACATTAATTGCAGCAGTAGGCGTGTTGGCCGCGGGAAGTTTGCTGTATTGCGGACTCATCATGCTCGGTATTACATTCGCTTTTATGCATTTAAATAAAATGATTACTAATGCTGGGGCTTCCTACGCCTGGGTTGGAAAAGTATTTCATCCAACTTTAGGTTTTTTAGCTGGGTGGGCACTTCTTGTCGCTTCCACCGTCTTTATGGTGTCGGGTACAATCCCCGCCGCAACAGCGACACTTATCCTTATTGCTCCCAAATTTGCCACGGCTCCCGGAGCCGTAACCTTTGTCGCCGCAGGATGGCTTTTGGTCGTCAGCGCCATTGTCGTTAAAGGTATTAAACCAACAAGTTATACTCAAGTGATAATGACAACCATCGAGGTCGGCGTTTTAGTTGCCGTCATTATCGCCTCCATTATCCACTACAATCACGAAGGCGCACACTTATTTACGTTGCGTTGGTTTTCATTGAGTGAATTTACTCCAACTCTTTTTGCTAGCGGAGCTCTGATCGCACTATTTTTTTTCTGGGGTTGGGACGTAACGCTCAATCTCAACGAAGAAACAAAAAATGGTGAACATGTTTCGGGTCGTGGCGCATTAGCAGCCATGATTACATCGTTATTATTGTTTATAGGGTTCGTTGTCGCCGTATTATTAGTGCTAAGTGATGCAGAAATTCAACAGTCCAGCACAAATGTCTTATTTGCATTGGCTGAAAAATTATTTCCACAACCTTGGAGTTACTTGGCCGTTTTTGCCGTCATGTTAAGCTCAATAGGCACTCTCGAAACATCCATACTTCAATTTACTCGCACCATGTACGCAAAAGCACGCGATGGAGCACTTCAACCACGTTATGCGATTTTACATAAAAGCTGGCGAACCCCTTGGGTTGCAACGAGCGTGATTGTTGCACTTGGCTTAGCATTATTATTCCTTTCATCGTATTTTCCATCGATTAATTTAATCATTAAAGATTCTGTTAATGCGATTGGATTTCAAGTGGCGTTCTATTACGGTTTAGCAGGTTTTGCCTGTGCATGGCATTATCGCTCTGATGCAATGAAAGGCATATGGCCTTTTATTACCTTATTATTATGGCCAGCCGCCAGCGCCAGTTTCCTCGTATTTATTGCCTGCTATAGTATTCCAACTTTTGATTTTATCACGGTCCTAATTGGCATCGGAGGTATTGCTATAGGAATTATTCCAATGGCCCTCAATCGTTTGCGTCAGAAATCAAA